>NZ_BTPT01000045.1:0-48177 GCF_054408565.1 Vallitalea sediminicola | reverse complement strand
GTTTTACGGGTGGTGGTGATTCTTGGAGAAAATTTGATTGCTTGAATGCTAGTTGAACTTTCTTGTGATGATTAATTTATTTTCAATCAAAATTAAATAATAAAAAGGAGATGTTACATATGTTATTAACCGGTGCAGATATAGTTATAGAATGTTTGAAGGAACAAAAAGTAGATACCGTATTCGGGTATCCAGGAGGAAATGTTATTCATATATACGATTCATTGTATAAAAATAAAAATTTTATTAAGCATATATTGACTGCTCATGAACAGGGAGCATCACATGCGGCAGATGGTTATGCAAGGTCTACAGGTAAAGTTGGAGTATGCATTGCTACTTCAGGACCAGGTGCAACTAATCTTGTTACTGGTATTGCTACTGCTTATATGGATTCAGTACCTATGGTTATAATAACAGGTAACGTTCCATTATCTTTACTTGGAAAAGATAGTTTTCAAGAAGTTGATATAGCAGGAGTTACTGCTCCTATTACAAAACACAATTATATAGTTAAAGATATAACTAAATTGGCGGATACATTAAGAGAAGCTTTTTATATAGCTAGTGAAGGAAGACAAGGTCCAGTACTTATAGATATTCCCAAAGATATTGCAATGAATACAACAAGCTATGAATGCGAAGAACCTAGATTAGTAGAAAGATGTACTAAAAATATTACTAAGGAAGCTGTAAATAATGCATTAGAACTTATCAAAAATTCAAAACGACCATTCATATATATTGGTGGTGGTGTAGTTAGATCAGAAGCATCAAAAGAATTATTAGAGTTCGCTGAAAAAATTGATGCTCCAGTAACATCTAGTCTAATGGGGCTTGGAGGATTCCCTAGTAGCCATGAGTTGTTTACAGGGATGATTGGGATGCACGGAACAAAAGCATCCAATAAAGGAATTAATAGGAGTGATTTGATAATTGCTATAGGTGCTAGATTTAGTGATAGAGTTGTAAGTAAAGTTGAAAAATTCGCACCTGATGCTAAGATACTTCATATTGATATTGATCCTGCTGAAATTAATAAGAACGTTGTTTCGTATCATTATATAGTTGGAGATATTAGAGAAGTATTAAAGCGACTTAATAATGATATTACAAAGCAAGATAGAATGCAGTGGGTAAACAAGATCAAAGGATACAAAGATAAATATCCATTGAAATATCCTGATAATGGTCTAAAAGCACAATATATCATAGAAAAACTTAATGATTTTACAGACGAAAATACTATTGTAGCAACAGAAGTAGGTCAGCATCAAATGTGGACAGCACAGTATTATAATTTCAATAGTCCAAAGGAATTCTTGACTTCAGGAGGACTTGGAACAATGGGATTCGGCCTAGGAGCAGCAATAGGAGCACAAGTTGGTAATCCAACTAAAACAGTTATTAACATTGCTGGTGATGGTTGTTTTAAAATGAATCTTATTGAACTTGCAACAGCAGTTAACTATAATCTACCAATAATTATAATACTTATTAATAATAATTCTCTAGGAATGGTTAGGCAATGGCAGTCATTATTCTTTGAAGGAAGATATTCAGAGACTACCCTTAATCATGCAACTAATTTTGTTGGATTGGCTGAGAATTTTGGAATGAGAGGATTGGAAATCTCTAGAAAAGAACAAGTTGAGGAAGTGTTACAAGAAGCTATTAATTGCAAAGGACCAGTATTAGTTCATTGCAGAATTCATGAAGATGATAAAGTATTTCCAATGGTTGCTCCTGGAGAGGCAATAGATTCATTAATTATGGAAGATTAAAATATATGATTAGTTAAATCAAGGAGCTGTGATAGCTCCTTTTTTTGACATGTAATACGTAGTCACTTCTAACATAATATTGTATGGATTTCATATATATAATAATACAGGTGATAAACTTTAAAATATAAAAAAAATTAAATATGATTATAGTATTGTTTCTTGCTATAAGTATACTTTTTGAAGTATTATTAACCAACTTTTTTAAATACATAGTAGTGTGGTTTTTGATGTCTATATATATAATCTCCGGATTTCCATTGTACAAATAAATATTTGCTACCGTTTATTTCTTGAATAATATATTGGGATTTTGTATGTTCAATTGGAAATGCTATAATAAATCCTTTTGTCCAATTTGATTCCTTTCGTTCTTCAATGCTACCATCTTCATTAAATGTTAGAGAGTTAATATATAACTTTTTTTCAACTTCATTAGGGGTATATCCTTCATATTCATCAACAAAATCAACTGTTTGCCATTTTCCAATAATTTGTGCATCATTCGTAAATGATATATCAATATTCTCAATTATACGATTATTGTAACTGTGAATTATACTTCCTAAATTAAATATACTTAATATTAGTAGGACAACTACTATAGTAGTTGTTGCTTTTTTTTTGAATTTGTAGCCTAGTGATACCGCGATACCTATAATTCCAAGTATTGCTAACAAGATAAACAGTAAAGTGGATATAACAATTCTAGCTATGAATATTTCTAAGGCACCATTAAGCATTAATATAACAGTAATACTAATTGTTACTAATATTCCTGTAATAGTAGCAAATAAAGGTTTTTTAATAATTTGACCTGATATTATATACAAACAAGTAAATAATACGTAAACTAAGAATGCAATGTTAACGAAAACAAGTCCTCTTAATATTTTTGTAATATTAGAAATATTAAATATACTCATTAAGATACTTATAAATATAATGCAATACATGTAGACTATTAAAGCATTTGCAATTACAATTTGTAATATGCTTTTTGGAATAAGCATCATATGTTCTTTGTTTTCAAATATTGTGTTTTTGGCAAGATGAGTAATTTTTTTATCTATAACAAATAAAAAGCCAGCAATAATAACTATTCCTTGGAATCGAATCATGTTATGTGGTTGATTTGGATATATTAATGTTTTGGCTAAATATGTAGAAATAAGAACTCCTACTATGACACATATTATCTTATAGAAATCTCTTTTGAATTCATACTTAATCAAACTTTTCATCTCATCACCTCTTTGAAAGTTTTCTCAATGGATTGATTTTTTTGGAACCTTAAATCTTCACAATTATGAATCCCTATCATTTGTCCATTGTTTAAGAAAATAACTTTATCTAATAATTTTTCTACTTCTGGAATTAAATGAGTAGCAACGATGATAGTAGAATTACTATCAATATTATTAATAATAGTATCTATTACTTGTTCTCTCACAAGTGTATCCATGCCACCTAATGGTTCGTCCAATAGATAAAGTTCTGCTTCTCTAGCTATTGAAAGAGATAGTCTTAACAATTGAGCCATTCCCTTTGATAGATCCTTGATTTTTTTTGAATAGGGTATATTAATTTTAATGTCTTGTAATATGCTATCAAATTTATTTTCATTAAAATCTTCATACATCTCAATATAAAATTCCCTAATATCTTCTACACCCATCCATTTTGGAATAGCATTTTTTTCTGTAAGCAATGAGACATAACCTTTAGTTTTTTCATTGGGGTTTTGTCCATTTATTAATACTTCTCCATGATTATAAGGTATAAGACCAGCTACAGTATTCATGAAAGTTGTTTTACCACTTCCACTAGGACCAAGTAATCCAACAACTTCACCTTTATTTATATGAAAAGTTATATTATCTAGAGCTTTATACTTACCATAGCTTACTGAGAGTTTCTTTATATCTAACATACTTAATCTCCTTCCACATAAGAATCAATAATTTCTAAGATCTGCTTTTTACAAAACCCCATATTTTTCATGCGATTTGAAAAAGTTATAACAGCATCTTTAGCAATATCATTTCTTAGATTATTAATCATATTTTCATCATTAGTTACGTAAGAACCCATACCCCTCTTGGATATAATTAATCCTTCGCTCTCCAATTCTCTATAAGCTCTTTGAACAGTATTAGGGTTGACTTTTAGATCTTTTGCTAATTCACGTACAGAAGGCATCTTATCACCTTCTTTCAATTCCCTTTTTGTCATTAGTTCTTTTAGATAAGATAATATCTGTACATACACAGGGATATTATTATCAAATTCCATAAATGCTTGCCTCCTAAATATATACTGTATTAATACTATAATACAGTAAAAACACTTTGTCAAGTAAGATTATTTCTCAATCTTACAAAAATGTAAGTTTATCCTAGTATTTGTAAGATGAATTTATTGTTAATAAATTTTATTACGCTTATAATAGGTTTGTAAATAATAATAAATAAATTTATTAAATAAAATTTCTTTTTATAATAAAAGGAATTAGGAGGATATATATTATGAAACAAATAATAAAAGTCAGTAATGTAACGAAGGTTTATGGTTCCAAGTTAAATAAGACAACTGCGCTTGTGGATATTAATTTTGATATTAACCAAGGTGAATTTGTTGGTATTATGGGTCCGTCAGGTTCAGGTAAAAGTACATTGCTTAATGTTATCTCAACAATTGATAGAACAACTAGTGGGACAATAACCTATGAAGGCAAGGATATAGGTTCATTGAAAGAGGACGAACTATCTGATTTCAGAAGAAATGAACTGGGCTTTATATTTCAAGATTTTAATCTGTTAGATACATTAAGTGTTGAAGAAAACATAGTTCTTCCATTAGCTATCTCAAGAATGAATGTAAAAGAAATTAAAAAAAGACTACAAGATGTTACTAAGATTCTTGGTATAAATGATATATTGAAAAAATATCCATATGAGATATCAGGAGGACAAAAGCAAAGAACTGCTGCAGCAAGAGCTATAATCAATAATCCTAGATTAGTACTAGCTGATGAACCAACAGGAGCTTTGGATTCCAAATCTTCTGCAGAGCTTCTTACATGTATGAAAAGGTTGAATAAGGAATATAACAGTACAATTCTTATGGTAACTCATGATGCATTTGCAGCAAGTTATTGTGACAGGATCTTATTTATAAAAGATGGTAATATCTTTTCTGAACTTATCAGTAACGGTGATAGAAAGGAATTCTATAATAAGGTTATTGATGTTCTTGCAATGATGGGGGGAGACCTTAATGACGTATTATAATATTATGTTGAATAATATGAAAAAGAGTTTTAAGAACTATTATATATATATAATGTCCACTATATTTAGTGTGTTGATATTCTACTTGTTTTGTTCCATTAAATATAATAAGCAAATAATATCGGCTATTAACTCATCAGATAAAGTTACAACGGTGTTTTCAGCAACCAGCTATGTAGTACTTATTTTTTCATTGATATTCATATGGTATTCAAATTCTTTTTTTGTTAAAAAAAGGAAAAAAGAAATCGCACTCTATTCATTACTAGGTTTGAAAAAGAAAAAAATCGGTAGGATGCTGTTTTGGGAAAATATGATTATAGCAGCTATATCTTTAGTAATTGGTATTGCTGTGGGTACTTTGTTCTCAAAATTATTCATTATGATTTTATTAAGAATGATGAGCGAGTTTATACATGTTGATTTCACTTTTTCAATTGAGGCTGCTAGAGACACTGTTATATTTTTCTTTATAATATTTTTATTTGCATCTATCCACAGTTACAGGATAATATATAAAGTTAAACTAATTGAGTTATTTGCTTCAGCGAGAAAAAGTGAAAAAGCTTTTAAGACTAGACCTATATTTGCATTAATTTCACTAGGGTTAGTAATTTATGGTTATTATTTATCACAACATATGGTTAACAGTATGTTTTTAATCAATGTTTTTCTTGTACTTGGAAGTGTTATTGCAGGTACATATGGTTTGTTTTCATATTTTTTGGTTTTTATGGTTAGAGTTCTTAAAAAGAGAAAGAAAACATTTTACAAAGGTAATAATATAGTAGCAATTTCTAATATAGCCTATAGGATTAAGAGCCATACAGTTACTTTTGCTACTATTGCAGTACTAAGTGCTTCGACGATTGCATCACTAGGGATGGTAGATAGTGTTTATTATGATTTTAAAAGTAATGAAGCTGAGAATTATCCATATTCTTTTACTTATAATTATGTTGATGAAGAGATGAATAATAAAGTATTGAATATGATTGATAGTAATGAAACTAGTGATTTGATTGGAAGTATTAAAATAGATAGAGCTAAAGTTAGTGTTAAGTTCAATTATGATTTTGAGACACAGCTTAGTGAATGGAATTTAGGTGAAGTAAATAACTATTATATGATCTCTAATTCTGTTTTCAATAAGATGATGGAAATAAGAGGTATGGATAAAGGTATAGAATTAAAAGATGATGAGTGTGTAATTAATTATTCAAGTCTTATGCTATATGACATGAATAAATTGAAAGATTATACAATGGATGTATTCACAGAAAAGATACCTAAAAAAGTATTAACTATAAAAGAAGTTCATAAACAGGCTATGGTCAGAAACGGTTATGACCCAGAATATTTAGTTGTAAGTGATAAAGTCTATGATGAATATATTAGTGGTGGAGCAGAAACTAACAGCTACTATGGTATAAATATAACTAAACCTCTTCAAAGCAAGGAATTAACAGATGAAATTGAAAAGATAATTCCAAAAGAGACAAAATTAGAAGCATATTATTATCAATTTAAAGATGCTAATGAAACACAGGTAGTCCTATTATTTGCAGCATTTTTCATTGGGATTATATTCTTGATATCTACAGGAAGTATAATATATTTTAAATTAATTACTGAAGCTAATGAGGAAAAAGATAGATATACTATTCTTAAGAAAATAGGTGTTAGTAAAAAAGATATCACAAGGTCTATAAAGAAACAAATATTAATGATGTTCTTGTTGCCTCTAATCGTTGGACTTTTTCATTCGGGATTTGCTCTAAGTGCTTTTAATAAAGTATTGAATGCACACATATTAACACCTGTAATAATTACTATGGCAGGTTATTCAATGATTTACTTCATATATTATTATCTTACAGTAAATTATTATAAAAAGATTATATTAAAAAAATAAAATGCATATTATTTTAGTTGAGAAACCATGGTTGACAATAATGTTGACTATGGTTTCAATACTATATAGATTTACCTGAGTTAGTTTTTAATTGATTTTGTATCTATATCATGATATTCTATAAAATATTGCAAGAATCCATATATAAGTTGAATTCAGCATATAAGGATAATTGAGAATGACATATGAAATTGAATGAGGTGTTTTGATAGATGTTAAGTGTAGAAAAAGTCAACCATGATTTTGGTGGAAGAATTATACTAAGTGATGTTTCTTTTAGATTAAAACAAGGGGAACATGTTGCTCTTGTTGGACCAAATGGAGAAGGGAAAAGTACCTTTCTCAAGATAATAACCAACAAACTTATGCCAGACGAGGGCGTTATTAAGTGGTCACCAAAAGCAAAAGTAGGTTACTTAGACCAGCATGCAGAATTACAAAAAGGATGTAGTATTCGAGAAGTTTTAAAAGAAGCTTTCAAGGAAGTTTTTGAGTTAGAAGCGAAAATGATACAGATTTATGATGAAATGGCTAATTATGCTGAAGAAGAAATGACAGCCAAATTAGAAGAGGCTGCCGATATACAAACAATACTTGATCATAGTGGATTTTATGTAATTGATTCAAAGATTGAAGAAGTCTCCAACGGTTTAGGATTGGGTGATATTGGTCTGGATAAAGATGTTAGTGAGCTAAGTGGTGGTCAACGTACAAAAGTATTACTAGTTAAGTTACTATTACAAAGACCAACTATCTTATTACTTGATGAGCCAACTAACTTTCTTGATGAAAATCATATAGAATGGTTGAAAAGATATCTTGGGGAGTATGAAAACAGTTTTATTCTTATCTCACATGATATCCCTTTTGTAAACAGTGTAGCATCAGTTATCTATCATATAGAAAATGGTGAATTTACTAGGTATACAGGTAATTATGATGATTTCATACGCATGCATGAGATAAAGAAACGACAAGTGGAACAAGCGTTTGAAAAGCAGCAAAAAGAAATTGATAAATTAGAAGATTTTATCGCAAGAAATAAGGCTAGAGTAGCAACAAGAGGTATGGCTAATAGTAGGCAGAAGAAATTAGATAAAATGGAAAAGGTTGAAAAGATTAGAGAGAAACCTATACCGAAATTTAATTTTAGGTATGGGAGAGCAGCTGGGAAGACTATTTTTGAGACTAAGGATATGGTAATCGGTTATAATGAACCATTAACAAGTCCTCTGAATATGATGTTGGAAAGAGGTCAACGAGTTGCAATAAAAGGCGTCAATGGACTTGGAAAATCAACGTTATTAAAGACGTTATTAGGGATTATTAAACCTTATTCAGGCAAAGTCATATTGGGTGACTATCTTGAAATGGGTTATTTTGAACAAGAGAGTAATCCTGATAATGGAAATACTGCTATTGATGAAATATGGAAACAATACCCTGTACTCACTAATTATGAAGTTAGGCAGGCACTTGCAAGATGTGGTCTCACCAATGAGCATATAACCAGTCAAATGAAAGTTTTAAGTGGAGGAGAGGCAGCTAAAGTAAGACTTTGCAAATTGATGTTACGTGACATTAATGTACTTGTTTTAGATGAGCCAACTAATCACTTGGATGTTATAGCGAAAGATGAATTGAAAAAAGCTATAAAGGAATTTAAAGGTACATTGATAATGGTATCTCATGAACCAGAGTTTTATAGAGACGTTATAGATGAAATCTGGAACTTGGAAGATTGGACAACCAAGATTATATAAGGAAAATGTGGAAAGTTATTTTTACTTGTTCTAACTAAAGTAATTGCCTTTGGGGAAAAGAAAAAAGAAGGATATTTTCAAAAATATGTTGAAACCAATTGTAAAAAAGTTAGAAATTCGATATAATAGGTGGGGAAATTCTAAAAAATGGCTTCATTCGTCATTTTTGACATTCTATATAACATAAGAATACGATTTGATAAATATTATCATTATCGTTTATTCATTAAAGGAGGAAAAAGAGAATATGATGTACACTCATGAAGTGAAAAACATGTGTTGTGTTGCAAAAGGTCCTAACCATGGTCCAGCGCCTATTCCTCAAGAAGGAAAATGGGTTCAAGCTAAAGAAGTAAAAGACATTTCAGGTCTTACTCATGGTGTTGGCTGGTGTGCACCTCAACAAGGAGCATGTAAGCTTACATTAAACGTAAAAGAGGGTATTATTCAAGAAGCTTTAATTGAAACACTTGGATGTTCAGGAATGACTCATTCAGCAGCTATGGCTTCAGAAATCTTACCTGGAAAAACAATTTTAGAAGCTCTAAATACTGATTTAGTATGTGATGCAATCAATACTGCAATGAGAGAATTATTTTTACAAATAGTTTATGGAAGAACTCAAACTGCTTTTTCAGAAGATGGACTTCCAGTTGGTGCAGGTCTTGAAGATTTAGGAAAAGGTCTTCGTTCACAAGTTGGTACTATGTATGGAACACTTGATAAAGGTCCTCGTTACCTTGAAATGGCTGAAGGCTATGTTACTAAAGTTGGCTTAGATGAAGATAATGAAATAATTGGTTATGAATTCATTCACTTCGGTAAAATGATGGATATGATAAAAACTGGTATGGACGCAGTTGAAGCAATGGAAAAAGCTACAGGTTCATATGGTAGATTTGCAGACGCAGTTAAAACAGTCGATCCAAGACAGGAATAGGAGGTTACTAATATGGCATTATTTGAAGGATACGATAGAAGAATTGATAGTATAAACAAAAACTTGAAAGAAAATGGTATTGATTCTCTTGAAGAAGCTAAACGAATATGTGATGAAAAAGGAATTGATGTAAGTGAAATTACTAAATCTATTCAACCTATTTGTTTTGACAATGCATGTTGGGCTTATACTCTAGGTGCAGCAATTGCTATAAAAAGAGGAATCAAAGTTGCAGCAGATGCAGCGGAAGTTATTGGAGAAGGATTACAAGCTTTCTGTATTCCTGGTTCTGTAGCTGACCAAAGAAAAGTTGGAATTGGTCATGGTGGTTTAGGAGCTATGCTTCTTAAAGAAGAAACAAAATGTTTTGCATTCTTAGCTGGTCATGAATCATTTGCAGCTGCTGAAGGTGCTATCGGTATTGCACGTTCTGCTAATAAAGTAAGAAAAGAGCCATTACAAGTAATCCTTAATGGACTTGGTAAAGATGCTGCTCATATTATTTCTAGAATTAATGGATTTACATATGTTAGAACACAATTCGACTACAATACTAGTGAATTAACTGTTGTTAAGGAAAAAGCTTATTCTAAGGGCGAAAGAGGAAAAGTTAAATGTTACGGAGCTGACGATGTTCGTGAAGGCGTTGCAATCATGCACAAAGAAGGCGTAGACGTATCTATTACTGGTAACTCAACTAACCCAACTCGTTTCCAACATCCAGTTGCTGGTACTTATAAAAAAGAATGTGTGCAATTAGGTAAAAAATATTTCTCAGTAGCATCTGGTGGTGGAACAGGTAGAACTCTTCACCCAGATAATATGGCTGCTGGTCCAGCATCATACGGAATGACAGATACAATGGGTAGAATGCATTCAGATGCTCAATTTGCTGGTTCTTCATCTGTACCAGCCCATGTTGAAATGATGGGTCTTATTGGTATGGGTAACAACCCAATGGTTGGTGCTACAGTTGCAGTTGCAGTTGCAGTACAAGAAGCAATGAATAAATAATTCAATTGATTATTTGAAATCCCTAACCTGAAGGTTGGGGATTTTTTAGTTATATATAGGGTATTTTGTAAGAAAAAAAATTTTGATTTTTACTTGAGTTATGTTATACTATATATAAGTAGAGCGTTAATCTACTTTTAAGATAGTATAATGAAAATGATTTTCTCAATGTAAATCCGTTTTCTCTATTATACATTTTTGTTTATCTAACTCATATCTGAATAAAATAAGTTATTTCTTATTTTCATATTGGATTTATTTTATAATAATGAACAACAATTAATTGATATTAAATATCAATCACTATTTAAATTCAAAAAACATGACCCGATTTTTAACATAATTGGTAAAATTTGTTATATAGATTTATTAATTAAACCCATATATAAAATTTTTATAAAGTCAATAATTATATATCTGAATATTCCGAAAGATATTTCGTTTAACTATATAAGTTGAATTAAGTAATTGCTATAGAGTAAGCAATTATTTAGTTCTATTCAACGCATGAAATCAAGGAAAATATATTGAACTTATTGAAATGGGTGTATAGACATTTCAATTTAATATATATAGATTTAATTTATCGTTAATTTAGCCTTGTGTTTATTTGCCTTTATTAATAGGCTTATACCATATATCTAATATTATTCTTAAGGAGGAAAGTGAATGAATTGGAAAAAAAATTTAATTACAACTGGAGAGGAATTAAAAGAATATATTCCTATGACTAGAGAAGAACAGATGCTATTCGAAGATATCACCAAAAAACATCCATTTTGTACCACAAAATATTATGTATCTTTAATTAATAGAGATGACTCTAATGATCCTATCAAGAAAATGCAGATACCTTCATTTGGTGAAAAAAGTGAAGAAGGAGTATTTGATACCAGTGGTGAATCTGAGAATACTAAAATGCAGGGATTACAACATAAGTATAAGACAACGGCTTTATTATTAGCAACTAATTCATGTGCTATGTATTGTAGACATTGTTTTAGGAAAAGATTAGTGGGGCTTAGTAATAAAGAGGTTTTAAGTAATTTTGAAAAAGCGGTATCTTACATTAAACAACATGAAGAAATAAACAATGTTCTTATTACTGGGGGAGATGCGTTTTTCTTACCAACCAATATATTAAAAGTTTTTATGGA
Source organism: Vallitalea sediminicola (assembly GCF_054408565.1). NCBI lineage: Bacteria > Bacillati > Bacillota > Clostridia > Lachnospirales > Vallitaleaceae > Vallitalea > Vallitalea sediminicola. The sequence goes on along the minus strand of NZ_BTPT01000045.1, from coordinate 36,311 downwards.
AACACTTTCGAAGATTAAGCATCTAGAGTTTATAAGGTTTGGCACACGTCTTCCTGTAGTTTTACCTCACAGAATTATCGAAGACGATGAGCTTATAAATGCACTTGAAAAATATTCAAAGATGAAACAGATATATATAGTAACACAATTTAATCATCCAAGAGAATTAACTAGTAAATCTGTTGAGGGAATAAATCGATTGAAAAAAGCTGGCATCATAATTAATAACCAAACAGTTTTATTAAAAGGAGTTAATGATAAACCTGAGGTATTAGCTAAGTTAATGAATGATTTAGTGAAATATGGCGTTAATCCATACTATTTGTTCCAATGTAGACCAGTAAAAGGTGTGAAACACAGCTTCCAAGTACCTCTTGCAAAAGGAGTGAAAATTGTAGAAGAAGCTAAAAAAAGTTTAAGTGGACATTCAAAAAGATTTAAATTTATTATGTCACATAAGACAGGTAAAATAGAGATATTAGGAGAATTCAATAAGCAAATTTTATTTAAATATCATCAATCACCTATAGATTCAAGAATGGGAACGGTATTTAGTGTTAAAGTAGGCGAAAAGCAAGGCTGGTTAGATGATGATATCTGTCTTGATGAAGAAGACCTTAAGAAAATAGGTTAATTGGAATTTAATAGATTAGAAAAATATTAATTTGTACTGTATGTATTGAAAAAATTTTATAGTAATGATATATTTAAAAAAGATAATCTATCATATTAGATTATCTTTTTTTAAATACTAGGAAAGGTAACTTTCCTTGAAGCTTTTACGAAGTGCAGCTTCTTTTTACTTACGAAAATAATGCGGTTCAGTCGCTTTTCTATTAAAGAAGGGATAATTAATTATGTTTAAAATATTTATTGTTGAAGATGACACTACAATTGCAAATATTATATCTGATAATCTAAGGAAATGGGGATACGAGACTAATGTTGCAAAAGAATTTTCAGATGTATTCTCAGAATATGTTAATTTTAAACCAGATCTGGTTTTGTTGGACATTACATTGCCACTCTATGATGGTTATTATTGGTGTTCAAAGATAAGAAAAGAATCTAAAGTACCAATTATCTTTATTTCATCTAAAGATTCGAATATGGATGTATTGATGGCTATTAATATGGGAGCAGATGACTATGTGACGAAACCTTTTTCTATGGAAATTCTACTTGCCAAAATAAGCGCACTAATTAGAAGAACCTATTCTTATACTAATAAGGCGACGAATCTTATTGAACATAAAGGAGCAATTCTTAATATTGATGACGGAACATTAGTATACAATGATGAAAAGATTGATTTGACTAAAAACGAATATAGGATATTGTATGTATTGATGAGTAATAAGGACAGCATTGTTTCAAGAGATAAAATAATGAGGAATCTATGGGAACATGAAAGTTTTGTAGATGATAATACTTTGACTGTTAATATTAATAGATTGAGAAAAAAATTAGATAATAAAGGTTTGGATAATTTTATAGCTACTAAAAAAGGACAGGGGTATATCATAGAATGAATATATTAAAATTTTTGAGAGATAGATTTTGTCTCATGTTTTTTTACTTAGGCAACTTATTTGTAATTAATTTAGTGCTTATCTTGGATGAAAATAATGCTATAAATATTAATAATATTATTTATATGGATATTCTGTCGGTGTTTATAATGGGTGTTTATTTAGCTGTTGATTATAAAAAATATAATTTGTTATATAAAGATATAGAGTATAAAATTAATCATCATCATTTTGAAGAATTTGATATTAAAGGTAATATCCCTTATATGAAGAAAATCTATTTTAAATTATTTAATGAATTTTTTGCATCTGTTAATAATTCTAAGGAAATGTTAGATAAAGATAATGAGGAATATTATGATTTTATAACATCTTGGGTTCATGCTGTTAAAATACCTATCTCTGCCAGTAGATTGCTTATTGAAAGTCACCAGGAAGATGCTGAAGATACATTAATCAGTATAGAGAATGAAATTGAAAAGATAGAGAGATATGTTGAACAGACTTTATATTATTCTAGAAGTATGAGCTTTTCAAAAGATTATCTTATTAGGGAATACAATCTGAATAAGTTAGTGAAGCAGTCGATTAAAAAATTTGCTAAGACATTTATTGGTAAAAAGATTAGTTTGGCTGTTGATATTGATGAAAATATTAATGTTTATACAGATAAGAAATGGTTTGGATTCATATTAGAGCAATTATTGTCTAATGCGTTGAAGTATACAGATAAAGAAGATGGTAGGATTGAGATTAGTACTTATGAAGATGATAGAGAATATAGGTTGCTTATTAGAGATAATGGCGTAGGAATCAAGATGGAAGATATCAGGAGGGTTTTTGAGAGAGGATTCACTGGATTTAATGGAAGGTATTTTGAAAAGTCTACTGGAATGGGGTTATATTTGGCTAGAAAATTAGCTGGGAAACTTGGACATAAGCTTACGATTGAGTCTAAGTCTAATATCTATACTTTGGTTAGGATTCATGTTAGTAAGGTGGGGGAATATTTTTTGAGGTAGCGGATTCTTTTTGAGAAAATTAGGTAGTGAATGAAATTAGTTTTTTAAGAAAGTCCTTGACACATATTAGGAATATGATAAAATAGAAAGTAAATTATTGATATGTATAATAATAAAGGCAATGATAGTGAATAAGTAGTTAGTTATTTTACTTTTAGAGAGAAAGTGTCCTTGGCTGAAAACACTTTTAAGTTCTGATAGCTAGTGAATTTCCCACTTGAGCTGTATTTCTGAACATGGTTAATCTGTATTAGCTATAATTAAGAGATAACGTTGAGCACGTTACGTTAGTTGAGTGTCTAATTAGGTGTAGTATATAATATGCCTATTGAAATTAGGGTGGTACCACCGAACTTTGCTCGGTCCCTTACAGGGGATGGAGTTTTTTTGTTGCGTAATATAGTATTTTATTGAGATTTTAATAAAAAGGTTTGAAAGGAGTATATAGCATGAAAGAAAAGTTACAGGCTATAAAAGAAGAAGCTGTAAAAAGTATTAATGAAGCAATAGATTTGAAAATTCTTAATGACATTAGAGTTAACTTCTTGGGAAAAAAAGGAGAGTTAACAAGCGTTCTTAGAGGTATGAAAGATTTGACTAATGAAGAAAGACCTGTTATAGGACAATTGGCTAATGAAGTTAGAAACTTGATTGAGGAAAAATTAGAAGATGCTAAAGGTAGTTTAGCTAAGAAGCAAAGAGAGAAACAATTGACAGAAGAAGTTATTGACGTTACTATGCCAGCTAAGAAAGCTGTAATGGGACATAGACATCCAATGAATATTGTTCTAGACGATATAAAAGATATTTTTATTGGAATGGGATATGAGATTGTAGAAGGTCCAGAGGTAGAAAAAGATTATTATAACTTTGAAGCACTTAATATTCCAGAAAATCACCCGGCGAAAGATGAGCAAGATACTTTCTATATCAATAAAGAGACTGTTCTAAGAACACAAACTTCATCTGTTCAAATAAGGGTTATGGAAAATAATAAACCTCCAATTAAAATTCTTACTTCTGGTAGAGTATATCGTTCAGATGAGGTAGATGCATCACATTCACCTGTATTTAATCAAATAGAAGGATTAGTAATTGATAAAAATATAACTATGGCAGACTTAAAAGGTGCATTAGAAGTATTTATAAAAGAACTATATGGTGATAAGGTAAAAGTTAAATTCAGACCACATCATTTCCCATTTACAGAACCTAGTGCAGAGGTTGATGTATCTTGCGTTATGTGCGGTGGCAAAGGATGTAGAGTATGTAAAGGATCAGGATGGATAGAGGTTCTTGGATGTGGTATGGTACATCCAAAAGTATTAGAAATGGCTGGAATTGACTCTAAAGAATATAGTGGCTTTGCTTTTGGTATAGGACTTGAACGTATTACTATGCTAAGATATGATATTAATGATATTCGTTTATTCTATGAAAATGATGTAAGATTTTTATCACAGTTTTAATAATATATATAAAGGCATAATGATATAAGTTGAAAAATGTTTACAGGTCAAATTAAAAATAGATGTAACGGTAATATCCGTTTAGAATTCATAAGGAAGGTGTAAAAATGAACGTACCTATGCAGTGGTTGAATGACTACGTTAAAATTGATTGTGATATAGATACTTTTGCTGATGGCATGACAATGTCAGGGTCCAAGGTGGAAGGATATGAAGAGTTAGGAAAAGAAATTACAAAAGTAGTAGTTGGAAAAATATTAAAGATTGAAAAGCATCCAGATGCTGATAAGTTAGTTGTAACACAAGTTAATGTAGGTGAAGAAGAACCTATACAGATCGTTACTGGAGCTAACAATATTAGTGAAGGAGATTATGTACCTATAGCTCTTGTTGGTTCTACATTACCAGAAGGAATCAAGATTAAAAAAGGAAAATTAAGAGGAATTCCATCAAATGGTATGATGTGTTCTGTTGAAGAGCTTGGGTTAGCTGTAGAAGATTTCCCAGAAGCACCAGAACATGGTATATATATATTTGATAAAGAATATGAATTAGGAATGGATGTCAAGAGTATATTTGGTCTTGATGACATTGTAGTAGAATATGAGATAACATCCAACCGTCCTGATTGTTTTAGTATTGTAGGTATTGGTCGTGAAGCGGCAGCTACTTTTTCTAAAGATTTCAAGTATCCAGAAATTAAAGTTGATGAAGTAGAAGGCAATGCCAATGATTATATTAAAATAGAAATAGAAGATAAAGAATTATGTGCTAGATTTGCAGGTAGAGTAGTTAAGAATCTTAAGATAGAGCCATCTCCATGGTGGATGAAAAAGAGATTATTATCATGTGGTGTTAGACCAATTAATAATATTGTTGATATAACTAATTTTGTTATGATGGAATTTGGTCAGCCTATGCATGCATACGATTTAGATAAATTAAAAGGAAAAAAAGTTATCGCAAGAAAAGCTAAAGATAATGAGAAGATAATGACATTAGATGGTGAAGATAGAGAACTTGATTCATCAATGCTTGTAATAGCGGATGAAAGTAAACCAGTATCAATAGCTGGTGTTATGGGTGGAGAAGATACAAAAGTTACAGAAGAAACAACTACATTGCTTTTTGAAGCTGCTAATTTTGAAGGAACCAATGTACGTTTTACATCTAAGAAATTAGGACTTCGTTCTGATTCATCAGCAAAATTCGAAAAATACCTAGATCCTAATAATATTGAGGAGGCTATTAATAGAGCTTGTCAATTAATTAATATGTTAAGTGCTGGTGAAGTAGTTTCTGGAATGGTTGATGTATATCCAAGTAAAAGAGTAGAGAAAGAAGTTGCTTTTACACAAGAAGGTATTAATAAATTATTGGGAACAGATTTATCAGAAGATGAAATTATTAAGATTTTCGAGAAAATCGATTTGAAAGTTAATAAAGAAAAAGGTATTGTCATAGTACCTACATTTAGACCGGATGTTGAGAGAGAAGCTGATTTGGCTGAAGAAGTTGCACGTTTCTATGGATATGATAATATTCCTGTAACACTTGCGACAGGTACTCCAACAGTTGGTAAGAAAACTTATAAACAAAAAATTGAAGATATAACTAGAGTTGTAATGGAAAACTGTGGTTTAAGTGAAGCAATGACTTATTCTTTTGAAAGTCCAAAGGTATTTGATAAAATTAGACTTAATGAAGATGATTCTTTAAGAAAAGCTGTAACTATCTCTAATCCACTTGGTGAAGATTTTAGTATGATGCGTACGACAACAGTTAATGGAATGTTGACTGCATTATCTACTAATTATAATAGAAGAAATGAATGTGCAAGTTTGTATGAGTTATCTTATGTTTATCTTCCAAAAGATGAAAACATGAACGAACTTCCAGATGAAAGAATGCAATTAACAATGGGTATGTATGGAGATATTGATTTCTATAATGTTAAAGGTGTGGTAGAAACATTGCTCAATAGATTAGGAATCTACGAAGGCTATGAATATGATCCTAATGTATCTATTAATTATCTTCATCCAGGAAGACAGGCTAAAATAACAATCAATAAAAAAGAATTGGGAATTATTGGAGAAGTACATCCAGAGGTTTCTGATAATTATAATATTGATACTAGAGCATATTTAGCTGTTATTGATATGCCAGTATTAGTTAAGAAATCTGACCTAGAACGTTCATATGAACCGTTAGCTAAATATCCAGCTGTAAATAGAGATTTAGCTTTACTTGCCAAAAACGAAGTTTTAGTTGGTCAAATAGAAGCTATAATAAAACAACGTGGTGGTAAGATATTAAAAGATATCAAGTTATTTGATGTATATACAGGTTCTCAAATAGAAGAGGGATATAAATCTCTAGCATTCTCACTTATTTTTAGAGCTAATGACCATACATTAAAAGAAAAAGAAATAAGTAAAACTATGAGTAAGATTCTTAACGGTCTTGAAACTATGTTGGATGTCAAATTAAGACAGTAGATTAAATGAATATAAAGTTGTCTCAGTACATTTTAAGATGTAAGAGGCAGCTTTTTCTATGCTCTCTCTACGACTGTTCACTTACTCAACCCACCCATTTGTACAATCTGCCTAGAATACTTATGAATTTGTTTGTATATATATTCAATTTTACCATTGTAATATTCTGTAGAATAATGTATAATTATGCTAAGTTTTTAATAAATATACATTATTGCGTGTATATAATGAATATTAAATAAATTGAAGTGAAAAGGTGGACATAAAATGAAAAAGAAAATTATAAGCATTAGTTTATTATTAATATTAGCATTATCAATGACATTATTTGCAGGATGTGGTAAGAAAGATACAACAACTACTTCAGATGATACATATAGTAATGTTGATACTGACAAAGAAGAGGAAAATACAGAGGATAAAGATGCAGAGGATAAAGATACTGACAAAGAAGATGACAAAAAAGTTATAGTTATGGGTACAAATGCAGAATTTCCTCCATTTGAATATATTGAGGCAAACGAAGTTGTAGGTTTTGATGTAGACATATCTAAAAAGATTGCTGAAAAATTAGGAGTAGAACTTATAGTTGAAAATATGCAATTTGCTTCATTGACAGCAGCATTACAATCAGGAAAAATTGATTTTGTTGCAGCTGGTATGACAAATACTCCTGAAAGAGCAGAAGAAGTCAATTTTTCAGATGATTACTTTACAGCTTCACAAGTAATAATTGTGAAAAAAGGCAGTGATGTAGTAAAATCAAAAGAAGATTTAGTAGGTAAAAAAATAGGTGTTCAATTAGGAACAACCGGTGAAATAGAATCTAAAAAAATCGAAGACGCAACTGTTGAATCTTTTGACGCAGGTTATGCAGCTGTTATGAGTTTATCAAATGGAAAATTAGATGCGGTAGTTATAGACCAAAAACCTGCTGAAAAATTTGTTGCACAAAATGATAAAGTAATGATTCTTGATGAAGAATTAACTAAAGAAAATTATGCAATTGCTATTAATAAAGAAAATGAAGAATTGTTAAAAACAATTAATGAAGTAATTAAAGAATTGCATGAAAATGGCGAATATGATGCTTTATATGAAAAATATTTTGGCGAAAAAGAAGAATAATTTATTATGCAAGTTAGATAAAGAGAGCTAGTCTTTCTTTATTATAACAATTATATCCTTTCAACCTTACTTTCAAATATATTTGAGAGTATAAGTTAAGTAGTTATTACTACTTACCCAATAGGAAAGTGGACTTCCCATCTGCTTTCCTAACTCCTTAATATGTGTGTCATAGGCACACATTTTACTCTTTTTATAGGAAAGTATTTTTTGCGGTATATGAAATAAAATATATTCCTATGAGTTAACGAGGCTTTCATGCCGTAAGTAAAACCCTTATTAAGGGATTGCAAAATTGTAACTAAATATACAGTTGGGTTTATATTTATGCGCTGATACATAGTTTGATTTTGCAATTTCTTAAGAAAAAATAAGAATGCAGGTGATTAGGTGAATTTTTTATTAATTAACATGTCAGAGATAACTAACTACTTTAACCACTTTTTCAAAATAGTTTTTGGACCTGAAAATGGACCAGGTAGTTATCCCAGATATATGTATTGGTTAAATGGAATTAAGTTTTCATTAGAGGTTACTCTTTTAGCAGCTTGTATCGGTATAGCAATCGGGATATTTATTGCTATGTGCAAACTATCAAAACATAAGATTGTTAGGGTCTTGGCTTCTATTTATACAGATTTGATTAGGGGTACCCCTGTATTGATACAGATATTATTTATCTATTTAGTCGTTTTTTCCACCAGTAATTTACCAAAACTTGTTATAGGTGCAATAGCCTTTGGTGTTAATAGTGGGGCTTATGTTGCAGAAATTATAAGAGCAGGTATACAAGGATTAGATAAAGGACAAATGGAAGCAGCTCGTTCATTAGGTATGCCATATGGAATGGCTATGAGACATATAATTATTCCCCAGGCAATAAGAAATATTTTGCCTACATTAGTAAATGAATTCATTGTGCTTTTAAAAGAGACATCAGTTATTGGATACATTGCTGGAAATGATATTCTAAAAGCAAATAATATTATTATAGGTCAAACATATTCTCCTGCTGAACCTTTGATTACGTCAGCAATTATATACCTTATATTAACATCTATATTTACATTTATTATGAGAAAAATCGAGAGGAGGCTAAGAGCGGGTGATATACGTTAATGATTTACATAAGAAGTTTGATGAATTACATGTATTGAAAGGGATTAATACCCATATAAAAAAAGGTGAAGTAGTAGTTGTTATCGGACCTAGTGGTTCTGGTAAAAGTACTTTCTTAAGGTGCCTTAACCTACTTGAAATGCCTACTCAAGGTAATATTATATTTGAAGATGTAGATATAACAAGTAAGAAAAATAATATTAATGCCCAAAGACAAAAAATGGGAATGGTTTTTCAACAGTTCAATCTTTTTCCTCATATGACTGTTCTTGATAATATAACTCTTTCACCTATAAAAGTTAAAAAGCTTTCAAAAATGGATGCTGAGAAAAAAGCTATGGCATTATTGGCTCGTGTAGGATTAGAAGATAAGGCAAGTGCTTATCCAAAACAATTATCTGGCGGGCAAAAACAAAGAATTGCTATTGTTAGAGCATTAGCTATGGAACCAGATGTTATGCTATTTGATGAACCAACATCAGCTCTTGACCCTGAAATGGTAGGAGAAGTGTTGGATGTTATGAAACAATTGGCTTCAGAAGGTATGACTATGGTTGTTGTTACGCATGAAATGGGATTTGCAAAAGAAGTAGGCACAAGATTATTTTTTATGGACGAAGGAATCATAGCAGAAGAAGGTAATCCTAAAGAAATCTTTTATAATCCTAAAAATGAAAGAACAAAGGAATTCTTCAGTAAAGTTCTTTAGTGGAGAAAAAACATATATAATGGATATTTTTTACTAGATAAGCAAATTTATGTAGATTTTTGTTTGTTGGCACCTTATAATATAATAGGGTGCTTTTTGTATTCTATAAAATCAAATACAGGGGGATTATATGAAAAAGGTAATTATATGGTGCAATATCATGATTATAACAATAACACTATTATGTAGTTCTAATAATATATATGCGAAGGATGATATTATACAAGAATTAAGAGTTGGATTAAGACAATTATATGAAAATAAAGAAGCTATTACAGTAAATAATAAAGTACTGAATATGGGATATATCGTAGATGATGAATATATATCTGAACAGGTTTTTATGTCAGATGAGGGCTTTACATTTAAACCAGCTACGGCTAACTATTTAATATCTATAAATAGTTTTGAAACTTATGATGAAACTAAGGAACAAGTAAAGATATTAAAAGAACAAGGATATAAAGCTTATGTTGGTAATACGTCAAAAGGTATATGGAAATTATATATCAAAGCAGAAAATAGTGATGAATCTAAGATAATATTTTTTAAATTAAATGGTCAAAACAATTTAACTTATGAACAGGTATCTGATAATAATTGTAGGACGATGATGGAATTATCGGTAGATGATGCTCTTATTATGGAAAACACATATGGGCATCCCCAATTTTCGCCTATGGGTAATGATGAAGATACTAATTTTATTGATTTGGGAGATAGACAATATAGAGGTAGGTTAGAATTTGGAAGATATGATGAATCAGGTATTACAGCAATTAATATAGTTTCAATGAATTATTATCTATATAGCGTGTTAGCATCGGAAATGTCACCATCTTGGCCTATAGAAGCTTTAAAAGCGCAAGCTCTTGCTGCAAGGAATTATGCTGTTTATTATATGCAAAAAGACAGTAAATACCCAGATAAGCCATATGTAGTGTGTGACAAAACCAATTCTCAAGCATATAAAGGATGTTCGGTAGAACACGCTAATACTATGATAGCTGTTAATGAAACAGCAAATAAGTTGATTTACCATCAAGGTGAAGTTATTCAGGCTACTTTCTTTTCAACTAGTGGTGGGCATACTGAGAATAGTGAAAATGTATGGAATGGTACAGTACCGTTTTTGAAAGGGGTACCTGATATCTATGAAATGCAACCAGCTAAGAAGCCATGGATTGAAGAGCTTACCGCTGAAGAGATAAAGCAAAGATTAGCAAAGTATAATATTGATATAGGAGATATTACAGATGTTATTCCTATGGGATATACAGAAGGCAAGCGAGTTATTGACCTTAAGATAGTAGGAACAAAGGGAGAACATATAATAAATAAAGAAACTATTAGAAATTGGTTAGGGTTATACAGTAGAAAATTTACTATAGTAAAAGAAGATTATTCCAATAAAAAAATGTTCAATGTTATGTCAGCAGGTTCATTTGTAAAAGTTAAAAACATAAACAACATGTATGTGGCGACTGGTTCTAATAGCAGTAGAAAATTATCCATCAATGATGAACAGCTGATTATCCTTAGTAAACATAATATTGATGGTATTCCAACCATGGTAGGTAAAAAAGACACATATATATTTGTAGGTCAAGGCTATGGGCATGGAGTTGGGATGAGCCAATCAGGAGCTAAAGGTATGGCATTAGAAGGTTTTACATATGATGAAATTCTAAAATATTATTATAAAGGTGTAGATATTAAGTAATAAATAGTAGTATAATAGGATAGGATTTTAATATCATTAATATTGTCAAGTAAATACATTTAAAAGGAATAGGAGACATTAATGAAACGTAAAGATTTTGATTTTAATTTACCAGAAGAATTAATTGCACAGGACCCTTTAAAAGATAGGTCAAGTTCAAGAATGTTGGTTCTTGATAAAAAAACAGGAGAAATCAACCATAAAATATTTAAAGATATTATAGATTATTTAGATAAAGGTGATTGCTTAGTATTGAATAATACCAAGGTGATTCCAGCAAGACTTATTGGAAGTAGAGAAAAAACTCATGGGAAAGTTGAATTCTTATTACTGAAAAGACTAGAAAATGACAATTGGGAAGTGATGGTAAAACCAGGTCGAAAAGCTAAGCCAGGAGATAGAATAGAATTTGGTAATGGCTTATTGAAGGCAGAAGTATTAAAAGTTGTTGAGGGCGGAAATAGAATAGCTAGATTCGAGTACGAAGGTATATTTGAACAAGTATTAGATGATCTTGGACAAATGCCTTTACCACCTTATATAACACATCAATTAGAAGATCAAGAAAGATATCAAACTGTTTATGCAAAACATAGAGGATCTGCGGCAGCACCAACAGCGGGATTGCATTTTACACCTGATCTATTAAAGGCTGTTGAAGATAAAGGGATAAAGATTGCTTATGTAACATTACATGTTGGACTAGGGACTTTCAGACCAGTCAAAGTTGATGATATACTAGAACATACAATGCATTCTGAATATTATTGGATAGAAGAAGACGCAGCAGATAAAATCAATGAAACCAAGAAAAATGGTGGAAGAGTCATTGCTGTAGGGACAACTAGCAGTCGTACTCTAGAATCTGTTGCTGATGATAACGGCTATTTGAAAGCATCTAAAGGTTGGACAGACATATTTATATATCCAGGTTATAACTTTAAAGTAGTAGATACTTTAATAACTAACTTTCATTTACCAGAATCAACATTGATTATGTTAGTGTCAGCTCTTGCAGGAAGAGAAAATGTATTAAATGCATATAAAGTTGCTGTAGATGAAAGATATAGATTCTTTAGTTTTGGAGATGCAATGCTTATTAAATAACTAATAAGTGCATTAGTTATATAGACTCTGTTTGGCAGTAAGCGAAGCCGTTCATGGCTTCGTACAGATCTTTTAATGGTCTGAATTGCTGAACGGAGTCTAGTGTTTTTATTGTGGAAATTTCATACAGTATTATATGGAAAAATTGTTAATAAACTGTTAATTCCATAAGTAATTTAGTAAATAATATAGACTAATAACCATAAATGTGTTAAGTTAATAAGATAGTAAAGATAAAGTTGGATTGTTAATCTAGACCAAGTACAATAGTATATTGACTATATAAGTTGGATTGAATAATAATTATTGAGCCGATAATTATTTAGAGACATCCAATTTATAAATTTAAAGGGAATATGTTGAATTATAAGGCTTAACAACATAAAAAAATATATTCAACATATATAGTGTTTGTTTTTATATAGGAGATGATATATATGAAGTGTTCGATTTGTCATAAAAATACAGCGGTAGTTTTTGTTTCAAAGATAGTTGATGGAAAACAAGAACGTTTAGGAATGTGCCTTCCATGTGCACAAAAAAGTGGTATTGCACCCCTTGACCAACTTATGGGTCAAAGCGGTATGAGTCCAGAAGAATTTGAAAATGTTAATGAACAGATGATGACTATGTTTGAAAATGTAGACATGGATGAATTGACATCTTCCATGAGTGATCCTGACGGGCCAGAAGGCGGTAATTCTTTTATGAATTTATTAAATAGTGCCTTTTCTGGAATGAAAAACAGTAATAAGTCAGAGTATCAACCGGAAGGAGAGATAGAACAGGAAGAACAGGAAGAGCAGGAAGAGCAGGAACAGATTCCTAATACTAAAAATACTGCTGGTATTAGAACTAAAAAGAAAAAAACTGCTAAGAAAAATAAACGTAAATATCTTGATACTTACGGTATTAATTTAACAGAAAATGCTATTAAGGGTAAAGTAGATAGAATTATTGGTAGAAATAGAGAGATTGATAGAGTCATACAGATATTAAACCGTCGTTCAAAAAATAATCCTATTCTTATAGGAGAACCAGGAGTAGGTAAGACCGCAATTGCAGAGGGACTTGCAGTTAGAATTGTGGAAAACCAAATACCTGCAAAATTAATTGGTACTGAAATCTATTTATTGGATTTGACAGCTGTTGTTGCTGGTACACAATTCAGAGGACAGTTTGAATCTAGAATGAAAGCTATAATTAATGAAGCAAAAGAATGTGGTAATGTAATACTTGTTATTGATGAAGTTCATAATATTGTTGGAGCTGGTGAAGCAGAAGGTGGTTCAATGAACGCTGCTAACATTTTAAAACCTGCTTTAGCTAGAGGTGAAATTCAAGTAATAGGTGCTACAACACTTGATGAATACAGGAAACATATTGAAAAAGATACAGCACTAGAAAGAAGATTCCAACCGGTAAAGGTTGACGAACCCAGCAAAGAAGATAGCATAGAAATATTAAAAGGAATCAAGAATTATTATGAAGATTTTCATAAGGTCAAGATATCAGATGAAATTATTGAATGTGCGGTAAATCTATCCGAAAGATATATTAATGATAGATTTTTACCAGATAAAGCAATTGACGTTATAGATGAAGCGGGTTCTCGTGCTAACTTACTAAATCTAGGATTGGTTGAGCTAGAAGCATTAAGAAGAGAACTAAGCAAAGTCATTGACGAAAAAGAACAAGCAGCAGCAATGGATGATTATGAAAATGCTGCTAGGTGTAAAGTAAGTGAATTTGATTTGCTTTCTAAGATAGAAAAAATAGAAAAACAATGTAATAACGTAACAATTAACAAAGAAGATATAGCATATGTTATTGAAGCATGGACTAAGATTCCTGTCCAAAATATAACTGAATCAGAAGCTAAAAAATTACTTAACTTAGAAGATAGATTACATGAGAGAGTAATTGGTCAAGAAAATGCAGTTGTTAGATTATCTAAATCAATTAGAAGAAATCGCTCTGGATTTAGAAAGAGGAAGAAACCTTCATCATTTATTTTTGTGGGTCCTACTGGTGTAGGTAAAACAGAGTTAACTAAGGCATTGGCCCATGAATTATATGGTTCAGAAGATGCGATGATTAGATTCGATATGTCAGAGTTTATGGAGAAACATACTGTATCCAAGTTAATTGGAGCACCTCCAGGATATGTAGGATATGATCAAGCTGGACAATTGACTGAGAAAGTACGACGTAAACCTTATTCAGTAATATTATTAGATGAAATTGAAAAAGCTCACGCTGATGTATTTAATATTCTGCTTCAGATATTAGAAGATGGAAGATTAACTGATAATACTGGACGTGTAGTAAGTTTTGAAGATACTGTAGTTATTATGACATCTAATGCTGGTACAGCCCAGAAAACTAATGGGATAGGATTTGGCAAAAATGATTTTGATTCTCTTGAGCGTAAATGTAAAGAAGCTCTCGAACAAGTATTTAGACCTGAATTTCTAAATCGAGTAGATGAAACAGTAGTATTTACAGAATTAAATAAAGATGAACTTAGAGATATTATTGACTTAATGTTAAATGAAGTAGTTACAGAAGCAAAACTTAAGAACATCACTATAAAAGTAGCTGAAGACATAAAAGAATTTATCTTGGAAAAAGGTTACGATGCAAAATATGGCGCTAGACCATTAAGAAGGACGATACAAAGATATATTGAAGATGAGGTTGCTGAAAGTTATATTAAAGGTGATTTAATAGACGGAGATACGGCAATTCTTAATCTTAAAAATGATAAGATTGTCATTAAGATAAAAGATAGAGATATAGATACAATTGAACATGAATAATATTTGTAGGCTGCCTAATAAGTGGCCTATAATATTGTACAAAGTCTTATTACAAAAACAGACAACGTGTATAATTAGAACCATTTATAGTGATAATCACTCTCGTTACGTTTGTTGCTTTATCTGTTTGATAGGTAATTGCAACAAACCGTAAAAGTCGTTATTACACTGAAATGGTTCTTTGTTTATATGATCATGTTTAGTGAGGAAAAGATATTAGTGAAATTGAATATTATCATAGTGTGTACATAGGTTGTAGACTATTATTGTTGAAAGATGAAATTGTTTAAAATATTTTGTATACACATATTGACAAGTGTAAAGAAAAATGATAATCTTATAATAAGTTTAAATCCTAGTGTTATACTAGGAATTGAATTGAGGTGTTAATATGAAATTATCGACGAAAGGCAGATATGGTTTAAGAGCTATGGTAGATCTAGTTGTAAATAGCAAAGAAATCAATATCTCACTAAAAAGCATATCCAAGCGGCAAGGTATTTCTATGAACTATCTTGAGCAAATTATTTCTGTTCTTAAGAAATCTGGTTATGTAAAAAGTGTAAGAGGTGCAAAAGGTGGATATTCATTGGCAAAGTCGGCAAAGGATATTTCTGTTGGTGACATATTAAGAGCATTAGAAGGTAATCTTAATCCAGTGGATTGTGCTTTGGTTAATGAAGAAAAACAATGCGATGAAGCTGATTGCTGTATCACAAAAATTGTTTGGAAAAAGATAAGTGATAGTATTAATGACGTCGTTAATAATATATCTTTACAAGATTTAGTAGATGATCATAATGAATTATAATAAAATTTGGGAGAATTTAATTAATAAAATATACAGTAAAAGAGGAGATAAATATGGAAAAAAGAGTGTATTTTGATAATGCTGCAACTACTTCAACTCATCCAGAAGTGTTGGAAGCAATGTTACCATATTTCACACAAAATTTTGGTAATCCTTCTAGTATATACGAAATAGGACAAATCAATAAAAATGCAATAGATAATGCAAGAGAACAAGTTGCAAAATTAATAGGTGCTAAACCTGTTGAAATATTTTTCACTAGTGGAGCTACAGAAGCTGATAACTGGGCTATAAAAGGTATAGCTGAGAGTTATAAGAAAAAGGGAAATCATATTATAACTTCAAACATTGAGCATCACGCTGTTTTACACACTTGCGAATATCTTGAGAAAAATGGTTTTGAAGTTACTTATTTACCAGTAGATGAAAATGGATTAATAAACATAGATGACCTCAAGAATGCCATCAAGGATACAACTATATTAATAACAATCATGTTTGCTAATAATGAAATAGGAACTATTCAACCAATAAGAGAGATTGGTGAAATAGCTAAAGAAAACAAAATTCTTTTTCACACTGATGCGGTACAAGCTGTTGGACAGATTCCTATAGATGTTGAAGATATGAATATAGACATGTTATCATTGACTGGTCATAAGTTAAATGGACCTAAAGGTACAGGTGCTCTATATGTTAAAAAAGGTATCAAGCTAAAATCTTTCATCCATGGTGGAGCTCAGGAACGAAGACGTCGTGGAGGAACAGAAAATGTACCAGGTATCGTAGGTGTAGGTAAAGCATCAGAAATTGCTGAATCTAATATGGAAGAAAAAACAAAAAAATTACTTGGATTAAGAGATAAATTAGTAAAAGGTATCAAGGAAGCAATACCATATTGTATGTTGAATGGTGATCCAGTGAAAAGACTACCGAACAATGTTAATTATAGTTTTGAATTTATTGAAGGGGAATCATTACTTATTATGTTAGACATGAAAGGCATAAGTGCATCTAGTGGTTCTGCTTGTACATCTGGATCCCTTGATCCATCACATGTATTATTAGGTATTGGACTTCCTCATGAAAAAGCACATGGCTCATTAAGATTGACTCTAGGAATAGATAATACAGAAGAAGATGTAGATTATCTCATTGAAGTTTTACCAAATATAGTTAAGAGATTAAGAGATATGTCACCTTTATACGAAGATTTTATTAAAAATAATAAGTAGATAGAATTAATGTTAGGGTACTTGTAAATAAATAAAAAAAATTGAGGTGTTAGTTATGTATACTAAAAAAGTAATGGATCATTTCGTAAACCCTAGAAATATGGGAGAACTTGAAAATGCAGATGGTATTGGTACTGTTGGAAATGCAAAATGTGGGGACATTATGCGTATCTACCTAAAAGTTGAAGATGAAATTATTAAAGATGTAACTTTTAAGACTTTTGGATGTGGTGCTGCGGTAGCTACAAGTAGTATCGCAACTGAGTTAGTTAAAGGTAAATCAGTAAGAGAGGCTCTAAAAATTACTAATGATGCAGTTGTTGAAGCATTAGATGGATTACCAAAAGCTAAAATACACTGTTCATTATTAGCTGAAGAAGCTTTACATGCAGCATTGTGGGATTATTCTAAGAAACATAATATTGAGATAGAAGGATTAGAACCACCAAAGGCAGATATACATGATGACCATTCTATTGATATAGAAGAATAATAGTAGATATTAATAATCTTATTTATTGATATGAGATTCATGAAAAATACTTAAAAAGTTGTGTAATATATAGAACAGGTGATTGAATGGACAGAGAAAAAGTAGTAGTTGGTATGTCAGGTGGAGTTGATAGTTCTGTTGCAGCTTATCTACTAAAAGAACAAGGTTACGATGTTATTGGAGTAACAATGCAGATATGGCAAGATGAGGAAATAGATATTCAAGAAGAAAATGGTGGATGTTGTGGTCTTAGTGCTGTAGATGATGCACGTCGTGTTGCAGATGCTCTTGAAATTCCCTATTATGTTATGAATTTTAAAGGGGAATTTAAAGAAAGTGTTATAGATTATTTTGTTGAGGAATATCAAAAAGGTAATACCCCTAATCCATGTATTGCATGTAATAGATACGTGAAATGGGAGTCAATGCTTACAAGATGCCTTGCTATAGGAGCTAAATATATAGCCACAGGGCATTATGCTAGGGTCATAAAATTACCTAATGGAAGATATGCTTTAAAGAAAGCTGTTGGTATAAGAAAAGATCAGACTTATGCTTTATATAATCTTACTCAAGATCAATTAAGTCATACGCTAATGCCAGTAGGCGAATATTCTAAAGAAGAAGTTAGAAAAATTGCAGAGAAAATTAATGTTAGAATTGCAAATAAACCAGATAGTCAAGAAATATGTTTTGTGCCTGATGATGATTATTCAGCTTTTATAGAAGAATACACTAATAAAAAGATTCCTGAAGGTAATTTTGTAGATATGGATGGAAAAGTATTAGGTAGACATAAAGGCATTATTAATTATACAGTAGGTCAACGAAAAGGTCTTGGATTATCACTTGGTAAACCAGCTTTTGTTGTAGAGATAAGACCAGAGACTAACGAAGTGGTTATTGGAGATAATAGTGATGTATTTAGTAATACGCTTTATGCTGATAACGTTAATCTTATGGCAATAGAAAAGATAGAAGGTAAGTTGAAAATAGAAGCAAAGATTCGCTATAGTCATAAACCTGCTTTGTGTACTATAGAAATGGTTGATGAAGATATACTGAAATGTGTATTTGATGAGCCACAGAGAGCTATAACACCTGGGCAAGCTGTAGTATTTTATGATGGAGATGTTCTTGTTGGTGGAGGAAGTATAATAAGAAGATAGGGAATTTTTAAAAAGAATTATGTGGACAACGGTAGTATATTAAAACCATATATAGTGATAATCACTTTCGTTACGTTTGTTGTTTTATCTGTTTTAATAAGGATACAACAAGCCGTAGAAGGCATTCTTATCACTATATATGGTTATTTATTTGTTGTACCACATTGAGTAAAATATGTTTTGGGGAAGCAACTATTAGCAAGGAATATATTGAACTTATTGAAGTGGGGGAATAGATGATTAAGTTCAATATATATAATCAGATTTTAAATATTCAATAGTTTGACTAGTTGATTTATTTTGTGTCTGTTTAGTAGGATAAGTTCGGCTGCTTTTCCTTTAAGTAAATCTATATTTCTTTCTGATGAATCATCTAATTCGGAAGATATTCCATTGAGGGATATTTCGAATCTATATTCTTTGGCGTCATCCATGCTGTTGATGATGTAGTTGTCACTTTCCATCTGGGAATCCATATATGCAGTTAATAGAGGAATTCCATTAATAGGGTTCATCCATCCTAGTACCCCCCATTTTTTCACTTTTTTACATTCGTAGGTTCTTACATATTCACCTGTACCTAGAGATACAATTATATATTGTTTTGCATGAGGATATAATTTTTTTGCATATGTATAGGCACAAAGTGAAGGATTATTACAGAATATTCCTCCGTCGACAAAGCAGTAAGCCTGACCTGTTGTTATGCATTTTATATTTGCAGGAGGTAAATATGTGGGTGCAGCAGATGATGATAAACCTACGTCTTTTAGGAAAAAATTCTGGTAGTAATCATTAATATCTGTACGGTATTTAAACAAATACGGTCTCATGGATATCATGTCATAAGTAGGTATTATTAGATTGGAAAGAGAATCTTCTAGGGTAAGATTCTTAAAGTTTTGTCTTAATAATTTTCGTAGTGGTCTGCCATTATATTTAGGTCTAAAAAAGTGTTTTACTGTCTGACATATCTCGCATTTGGCTTCAGGAAAAATATCTTTTGTTTTGTTCTCATATAAATCCAATAGTAGATCAAGTCTTTCTTGGTCAGTATAATCTTCGGGTGGTTTTATCAACATCAATGATATCAATGAACCAGTAGATGTACCTGATATAACATCAAATAAATTATAAAAAGGTGTTTTATTACCAAAACTATCTAATTCTTTTCTAAGATGATCTAGAAATACACATGGAATTATTCCCCGTACACCACCACCGTCAATAGATAGAATCTTTACAATATCTTTTTTACCATTAACCATATTAACACCTAAAGGGTTTCTTATTTAAATTATATAAGGGACTTCTTGTCTTTTATAACTAAAGTAAATAAGTTTATAATCATTAGTAATTTAGTATAAAATTTTATTTAATATATTAGGTCTATATTATTTTGAAGTAACATAAAAAATAGTATACAGATATATTGAACTTAAACATCTATACAACCATTTCAATAAGTACAATATATTTTATTTAATTCAATTTATATAGACCATAAATGATTAATCTGGTATTTTAATAAATTCAGGTTTCCTTTGTTCAAATATAGAAAAATATTTGAAACCACATTCTTTTAATACTTTATAAGCAACATCAAAGTTATATCCAAGATGTTCAGGGAAGTGAGCATCAGAACCAATTGTTATTATTTCACCACCTAATTGTCTATATCTTTTTATAATTTCTATATTAGGATGGGGTTCATTAAATTTCTTGCGATAACCAGAAGTGTTAAGTTCTATACCATGACCGGTTTGAATGATTTGGCTTAATATTTTATCAAGAAGGTCGCTGTGGTCGTGGTAATATAGTTTTTTGTCATTATAATGGCCATAACGAATTATATAATCTAGATGACCGTACACATTATAATTATCATAGTTGGTTACATTATATAAAATGTCTTCTAAGTATCTGGAATAGGCTTCTTTTTTTGTTTTATTAAGATAGTACGAGCCAAAATATGGGTCAAGTTTATCTACAACATGAGTTGAAGCTATAACAAAATCAAAAGGGTACTTATTAATAGTTTCTATAACTGTATCAAATATATGAGGTTGCAGACCCACTTCAATACCGAATAATAATTGTATTTTAGATTTATATTTTTCTTTTAGCTGAAGATATGTTTCATAGTATTTTGGTAAGTCAATATCAAATGCTAACTCAGGGGTACTTGGATAATCATAATCATAGTGATCGGTAAAGCATAATTTAATAATATTGTGTTGAATGGCTTGTAAAATCTGTGTTTCCATTGGATGTTTGCAATCACCTGAAAATGATGTATGTGTATGGAAATCATAATAACTCATATTCATCACCTTTCTTTAACAAAAAATAAATTTTAAAATAATTACTTAATAAAATTAAAGGTTTTTAATAATAATATATAATAAGTAAATAATTGATTGGGCGATTAAGACTAATAATAGTGATTATTAAAATCGTATAGTAAAAAATGTATAAATCTGTATCTGAATATTATACTAAAAAACAATAAAAACAACAAGAGGTGTAAGTATATTGGTTAGTTATCATTAGTATATTTGGCATAATTACTAAAAAATAGGGAAAAAAAAATAATTATTGATAAATAATTTTGCTTGTTTTTGATGAAACGATTATGATACTATTAATGTGTTGTTAATAATAAATTAACATATTATTTACATAATATTAATTTGCAATTTATTTATATTTTATTTTTTATATTTATCTAAGACAAAATATATATCACAATTAGGAGGAAATATCTAAATGAATTGGCTAACGAAGGAATACATATTTACTTTTTTTGCGTTTATTGGCGGGTTTGGTATGTTCCTATACGGTATGCACATTATGGCAGAAGGCCTTCAAAAATCAGCGGGTAACAAGATGAAAAGCCTACTTGGTGCATTAACCAACAATAGATACTTAGCAGTCACAGTAGGTGCACTGGTAACAGCCATTATTCAAAGTAGTTCTGCTTGTACAGTTATGGTTGTAGGCTTTGTTAACGCAGGTCTATTCAATCTATCTCAAGCTGTAGGAGTTATAATGGGAGCCAATATTGGTACAACCATTACCTCATGGATTGTATCAAGTCAAGAATGGTTAGTATTCTTGAAACCATCTCAATTAGCGCCTTTAGCAATTGGTATAGGAGCACTATTTCTATTTTTTGCAAAGAGTCAACGTAAAAAACAAATTGGTGAGATTATAATTGGATTTGGTCTTTTATTTATTGGTTTAGAATATATGAAAACGGCAATAGAACCTTTTCAAGATTCACCAGCATTTACAGAAGCGTTTAGAATGTTCGGTAGAAATCCAGTTTTAGGTATATTGACAGGTGCAGTTGTTACAGCTGTTATTCAAAGTAGTTCAGCTTCAGTATCGATTTTACAAACAGTAGCAACAGTAACATTCGTTCCTTGGAGTGCTGCGGTATATATTGTTCTTGGACAAAATATAGGTACTTGTGTAACAGCGATGCTTTCTAGTATTGGAGCTAATAAAACCGCTAAAAGAGCAGCATATATACACTTGCTTTTTAATATTATTGGTACGGTCATATTTGCAATACTATGTGTAATCTACTTTACATTCATAAATCCTGATTTTGGTAATAATGTAGCTATTAATATGATAGGTGTAAGTATATTCCATACAGCATTCAATATCAGTAATACAGTAGTTCTATTCCCATTTGCAGATAAACTGGTATCTCTTTCTAAAAAAATTGTAAGAGGTAAAGATGAGCAAGAGGAAAGTGAAGAGCAAGTTGCACTTAGACATTTAGATGATAGAATATTGGAAACTCCTAGTTTTGCAGTAGAAAATGCTATAAAAGAAGTTATTCATATGGGATATGTTGCATCAGAAAATGCTAAGTTAGCAACAAGTGCAATATTAGAAAAAGATATGGATAAAGTTAACAAAGTATTTGAACAAGAAAAAAATATCAATACGCTAGAAAGACTTATAACGGAATATTTAATTAAGATAAGTAACTCAGTAATTAACGAAAGTCAGAATGAGATTGTAACAAATTTATTCCATACAGTTAATGATATAGAACGTGTTGGAGATCATGCTGAAAATATAGCTGAATTAGCACAATATTTTATTGAAAATAATTTAACATTCTCTGAAAGTGCAAATCATGAACTAATGGATATATCAAATAGAGCTACTGAAACAATAGAACTTGCAATAAAAGCAAGAGAAAATGATGATGTTGACCTTGTAAGAAAAGTTGAGCAAAATGAAGATTTAGTGGATGAATTAGAAGATGAGTTAAGAGAGAAGCATATTAGAAGATTAGCTCAAAACATATGTGATTCAACTACTGGTGTAGTATTCTTAGATTTAATTAGTAATTACGAGAGAATATCAGACCATGCACTAAATATTGCTTACTATGTAAGAGATGAATTGTTATAAATAGATGGGGGTAAAATACCCCCATTGTTAATATTTTGTTAAAAACATAAAAAAAACTTGAAATTATGGACTACATTGTTTATAATATAAATTGGGATGAATTGGTGGTTTAATTCCTTTTTTTTGAAGCAATAGGGACTATAATTGTTCATAGGGCCCCAAAAGGTACCGAAAGGTGATTTATAATGGAAAATACCTTATTAACACTTAAGAAAATTATTCCAAAAGAGATTGAAATATTGCAACGAAGATATGAGATATTAAAGGGAATACATATTTATCAACCAATAGGAAGACGAAGTTTATCCCAAAAATTATCAATTACAGAAAAAATTATTAGGAATGAAACTGAATATTTAAAATCACAAGGTTTCATACTAGTATCAGGTGTTGGTATGAGTACTACTGATTCAGGAGATACTATACTTGAGGATTTGAAAGAGATCATGCATCATGTTAAAGGTCTTAACTATATGGAAGAAGAGGTTAAGAGACTGATTGGATGCGAAGAAGTAGTTGTAGTACCTGGTAATTCATCTGAATTTGATGAAATAAAAGAGAATATTGGAAAAGCTGCTGGTGATGTTTTGTTAAAACATATTAAAGATAATACAATTATCGCTCTTACTGGTGGAAGTACAGTGTATAATGTGGTTAAATCACTAAATAATAAACCAAATACATCCTACAAAGACATACTGGTCGTTCCTGCTAGAGGTAGTTTGAGGAATAATGTTGAATTTCAAGCTAATACTATTGTATCTAAGCTTGCTAAGAAACTTGGTGGAGATTATGAACTTCTTAATATACCAGATAATCTCAGTAAAAAAGCACTTGACAGTGTAAGGAAAGAGCCTGAAATCAAGCAAACAATATCTAATATCTTAAAAGCGAATATAATACTTTTTGGTATTGGTAATGCTTACGAAATGGCTAGAAGAAGGAACTTACCTGAACCAGAGATGGATTTTCTTCATAGAAGACAGGCTGTTGCTGAAGCATTGGGTTATTATTTTAATAAAAATGGTGAAATAGTGTATACATCAAGGTCGATTGGTATAAAATTAGAACATATGACTAAGACTCCTTATCCGATAGCTGTAGCGGGAGGAGCAAAAAAAGCAGAAGCAATAATGGCGGTTAAGAATATTATTAAAAACGGTTCACTAATAATTGATGAAGATGCTGCCACTAGAATAATTGAAGTTATGAAGTAATACTAAAAATGTTTATTAACTGTTATACAGTTTAATATAAAAATTATAATTTATAGGAGGAACAAGAATATGGCAAAGATTGCAATTAATGGATTTGGACGTATCGGACGTAACGCATTTAAAATAGCTATGGAACAAGGTGTAGAGATTGTAGCTATTAATGATTTAACTGATGCTAATACATTAGCTCACTTATTAAAATATGATTCATGTTTTGGTAGATTTGAAGGAACAGTAGAAGTTGGAGATGGAACTTTAGTTGTTAATGGAAAGCAAATTAAAGTATTAGCTGAGAGAAATCCAGCAGATCTTCCTTGGAAAGAATTAGGTGTTGATATTGTTATTGAGTCAACTGGTTTATTCAGACAAAAAGAAAAAGCTCAATTACATATTGATGCTGGCGCAAAGAAAGTAATCATTTCAGCTCCTGGTAAAGGAACAAAATCAATTGTAATGGGTGTTAACGAAGAAGATTATAACCCAGCAGAAGATAATATCATTGATAATGCTTCATGTACAACTAACTGTTTAGCACCATTCGCTAAAGTGTTAAATGATACATTTGTTATTAAAAGAGGTATTATGACTACAGTTCATTCATATACTAATGACCAAAGAATATTAGACTTACCTCACGAAGATTTAAGAAGAGCTCGTGCAGCAGCTGAATCAATTATTCCTACAACTACAGGAGCAGCTGAAGCAGTAGCAAAAGTTATCCCTTCATTAAAAGGTAAATTAACTGGTATGGCTATGCGTGTACCTACTCCTACAGTATCTGTTGTTGACTTAACAGTAGAATTAGGAAAAGATGTAACAGTTGAAGAAGTTAATGGAGCTTTAAAAGCTGCATCAGAAGGAAGTAATGTACTTGGATATTCTGATGAACCATTAGTATCAATTGATTACAGAAAAGATTCACGTTCATCAATCGTTGATGGATTAGCAACACTTGTTATGGAAGGAAGCTTAGTTAAAGTAGTTTCTTGGTATGATAATGAGTGGGGTTATTCAAACAGAATTATTGACTTAGCAAAATATGTAGCTGAAAGACTTTAATTAATATAAGTTTGAATAGATTTAAATAAGGTCCATATGGTCCTCTCTTGTAGGTCAGACTATAGGGAGGACTTTTTTAGTACTCAGATGAGTATGATTACTAATTGTAATAAATTGAAAATTTGAAAAAAGTTAATTTATTTAAGATATATAGATTGAATAATATTGAAGGGAGACGACTAATAATGCTTAATAAAAAGACAGTTGATGATATAAATGTACAAGGTAAGAAAGTATTAGTTAGATGTGACTTTAACGTACCTTTAAAAGATGGAGCGATTACAGATGAAAACCGTTTGACAGCTGCATTACCTACAATTAACAAATTAATTGAAGATGGTGCTAAAGTTATTCTTTGTTCACACCTTGGAAAACCAAAAGGAGAACCTAAGCCAGAGCTTTCACTTGCTCCAGTAGCAAAAAGACTTTGTGAATTATTAAATAAAGAAGTTGTATTTGCGGCTGATGACAATGTGGTTGGTGACAATGCTAAAAAAGCAGTTGCTGATATGAAAGATGGAGAAGTAGTTCTTTTAGAAAATACTCGTTACAGAAAAGAAGAGACTAAGAATGGTGACGATTTCAGTAAAGAATTAGGAAGTCTAGCTGAAATATTTGTTAATGATGCATTTGGTACTGCTCATAGAGCACATTGTTCTAATGTAGGAGTTACTAATTATGTGGATACTTGTGTAGTAGGTTATTTAATGCAAAAAGAGATTGACTTCTTAGGTAATGCTGTAAATAATCCTAGAAAACCATTTGTAGCTATTCTTGGTGGAGCAAAAGTATCAGATAAAATCAATGTTATAAATAATCTATTAGATAAAGTAGATACATTAATCATAGGTGGAGGAATGGCATATACATTCTTAAAAGCTATGGGCAATGAAGTTGGTCTATCATTACTTGAAAAAGATAAAATTGATTATGCAAAAGAAATGATTGAAAAAGCAGAAAAAAAAGGTGTCAATTTCTTATTACCAGTTGATAATGTAGTGGCACAAGAATTTAAAAATGATACACCATTTAATACTGTAAAAAGAGGAATGATTGAACCTGACTGGGAAGGTCTTGATATTGGTGAAGAAACTAGAGAAATCTTTGCTAATGCTGTAAAAGATGCTAAAACAGTTGTATGGAATGGTCCTATGGGTGTATTTGAATTTGAAAACTTTGCAGGTGGAACAATAGCTGTAGCAAAAGCACTAGCTGAAACTGATGCAACAACTATCATCGGTGGTGGTGATTCAGCAGCGGCTGTTAACCAACTTGGATTCGGAGATAAAATGACTCATATTTCTACAGGCGGTGGAGCTTCACTTGAATTCTTAGAAGGAAAAGAATTACCAGGTGTTGCAGCGGCTGACGACAAATAAATATAATAATAGGAGGTTTTAATAATGCGTAAGATGATTATCGCAGGAAACTGGAAGATGAATAAAACTCCAAGAGAAGCTATTGCTTTAATTGAAGAGTTAAAACCATTAGTTAAAAATGATGATGTAGATGTTGTATTTTGTACACCTTATGTTTCATTAGTATTAGCTGTTGAAGCTACAAAAGATTGTAACATTGAAATTGGTGCACAAAATATGTACTTTGAAGAAAGTGGAGCATATACTGGAGAAATTGCTCCTAATATGTTAACTGAAATAGGAGTTAAATATGTTGTATTAGGTCACTCCGAAAGAAGAGAGTATTTTGGAGAAACTAATGAAATAGTTAATAAAAAAGTACTTAAAGCTATTGAACATGGATTAACACCAATTATCTGTTGTGGTGAAACATTAGAACAAAGAGAACAAGGTATAACAGTTGATCTTATTAGAACACAAATGAAAGTTGCATTGAAAGATGTTTCAAAAGAAGATGCAAAAAATGTTGTTCTTGCTTATGAGCCAATATGGGCTATAGGAACTGGTAAGACTGCTACATCACAACAAGCTGAAGAAGTTTGTGCAGCTATACGTCAAGTGGTAAGAGAAGTTTATGACGAAGAAGTGGCAGATGCAGCTAGAATTCAATACGGTGGAAGCGTTAATGCAGGTAATGCAAATGAATTGTTCGCTATGGAAAACATTGATGGTGGATTAGTTGGTGGAGCTAGTCTGAAAGCTGACTTTGGTAAAGTAATAAATTACAAATAATAATGATTATTAGATGAGGTTATGAATTTATTCATAACCTTCTAATCTTCTTATAGGAAAGTTTCCTAACGACTGAAACTTCCTGTAGAAGATGTCACATAGTCATTTTTCTTGATTACAAGTTAAAATAGATTTGATAAGAAGGAGTTAAGAAATGTCAAAAAAACCAACAGTATTAATGATATTAGATGGATTTGGGCTTAATGAAAAAATTGAAGGTAATGGTGTTAAGCTTGCGAAAACACCTATTATAGATAAAATTATGGAAACATATCCTTGCGTTGAAGGATTTGCAAGTGGATTAGATGTCGGATTACCTCATGGACAAATGGGTAATTCAGAAGTAGGCCATCTTAATATTGGTGCTGGTAGAATTGTTTATCAAGAACTTACTAGAATCACTAAAGAAATAGGTGATGGAGAGTTCTTTAACAATAAAGCTCTACTTGCGGCAATTGAAAATTGTAAAGAAAATGATTCAGCATTACATCTATATGGTTTATTATCAGACGGTGGAGTGCACTCACATAATACACATTTATATGCTTTATTAAAATTAGCGAAAGAACATAATGTTGAAAAAGTATATGTACATGCATTTTTAGATGGTAGAGATACAGCTCCAGCTTCAGGTAAAGATTATATTGAAGAATTAGAAGAAAAAATGAGAGAAATTGGTGTTGGTAAGATAGCCACTGTAATGGGACGTTATTACTCAATGGATAGAGATAATCGTTGGGAAAGAGAAAAACTTGCTTATGATGCTATGGTAAAAGGCGAAGGGAAACTTGCTAAGAGTGCCCAAGCTGCAGTACAAGGTTCATATCAAGATGAAGTATATGATGAATTCATACTTCCAACTATTGTTTTAGCAGAAGGAGAACCAACTGGTAAGATAAGCGAAAACGATTCTATAATATGTTTCAATTTTAGACCTGACAGAGCTAGACAGATTACAAGAGCATTCTGTGATGAAAAATTTGATAAATTTGAAAGAGAATTCTTCAAAGTAACTTATGCTTGTTTTACAGATTATGACGTTACTATACCTAATAAAATAGTAGCATTCCATAAAGTTATGCTTCAAAATACATTAGGTGAATACTTAGCGAATAAAGGATTAAAACAACTTAGATTAGCTGAAACAGAAAAATATGCTCATGTTACATTTTTCTTTAATGGTGGTATTGAAGAACCTAATGAAGGTGAAGATAGAATATTAGTTCCATCACCAAAAGTTGCTACTTATGATTTACAACCTGAAATGAGTGCAGAAGAGGTGTGTGATAATCTAGTAAATTCTATTAAATCAGATAAATATGACCTTATTATAGTTAATTTTGCTAATCCTGATATGGTAGGTCATACAGGAATTGAAAAAGCCGTAGTCAAAGCTGTAGAAACAGTGGATACATGCGTTGGAAGAACACTTGATGCATTACTTGAAGTAGATGGTCAAATGTTTATATGTGCTGACCATGGTAATTCAGAACAATTGGTTGATTATATAACTGGTGATCCGTTTACTGCTCACACAACTAATCCAGTTCCATTTATCTTAGTTAATTATAAAGATGATATTACACTTAGAGAAGGTGGAAAATTAGCAGATATTGCACCTACACTACTAGAATTAATGGAAGTTGAAAAACCAGCTGAGATGACAGGCGAATCTTTATTGAAGAATAAATAGTTTAAGTACTTAAGAAGTATTAATAAGATATTATTATGGGTAAAATATAGAGTATAAGATTTATCTTATGAGAAAAAATATATGTTGACTGATTTTTTTAGCTTAATATTTTTGCATATATACAATATTTACCTTTTAATTAATATAATTTTTTAATAGATACGAAAGGAGAAAAAAGTATGAAAAGTTATGTAGAGATTATTGACGTTTATGCAAGAGAGATACTTGACTCAAGAGCTAACCCAACAGTAGAAGTAGAAGTAGTGACAGAAGACGGATATTTAGGACGCGCAGCAGTTCCTTCAGGAGCATCAACAGGAGCATTTGAAGCAGTTGAGCTTAGAGACGGTGGAGACCGTTATATGGGCAAAGGTGTAGAAAATGCAGTAGACAATGTTAATAATATTATTGCAGAAGAAATAATTGGAATGAATGCACTTGATCAAGTAAGAATTGATCAAAAATTACTTGAATTAGATGGAACCAACAACAAGGGTAAATTAGGAGCTAATGCTATTCTTGGTGTATCAATGGCAGTTGCAAAAGCGGCAGCAGAAGCTGTTGGTATGTCATTATATCAATATCTAGGTGGTTTTAATGCTAAGGTAATGCCTGTACCTATGATGAACATATTAAATGGTGGAGAGCATGCTGATAATACAGTTGATATACAAGAATTTATGATAATGCCAGTAGGAGCAACTTCTTTTAAAGATGCATTAAGAATGTGTTCAGAAGTATATCATAATCTTAAAAAAGTATTAAATGAAAAAGGACTAGCGACTAGTATTGGTGATGAAGGTGGATTTGCACCTGATATCGCATCATCAGAAGAAGTTATAGGAATAATTATTGATGCAGTTGAAAGAGCTGGATACAAGCCAGATAGTGATATCAGAATCGCTATGGACGTAGCAGCTTCTGAATTATATAATGAAGAAACTGGTAAATACCACTTCCCAGGCGAAAGCAAAATGAAAGGTGAAGAAGTAATAAGAACATCAGAAGAATTAGTTGATTATTACGAAGACCTTCTTAACAAATTCCCAATCATTTCTATAGAAGATGGATTAGATGAAGAAGATTGGGAAGGATGGAAGTTATTAACTGAAAGAATAGGCGACAGAGTACAATTAGTTGGTGACGATTTATTTGTAACTAATACAGAGAGATTAGAAAAAGGAATTGACCTTGGTGTTGCTAATTCTATCTTAATAAAAGTTAACCAAATAGGTACATTAACTGAAACATTTAATGCTATAGAAATGGCTAATAGAGCTGGTTATACAGCAGTTGTATCACATCGTTCTGGTGAAACAGAAGATAACACTATTGCTGATTTAGTTGTAGCTGCTAATGCTGGACAAATTAAAACAGGAGCACCTTGTAGATCTGACCGTGTTGCTAAATACAATCAATTATTAAGAATTGAAGAAGAATTAGAAGATGCGTCTGAATATAGAGGACTTGATGCTTGGTTTAATTTAAAAGACAAGTAAATGATTTTATGGACCTCGAGTAATCGGGGTCTTTAATTTTTAGAATAAGTAGGTGGTAGCATTGTATAAATATGATTTGCATGTTCATACACAAGAAACTAGTCCATGTGCTAATGTAACAGCTGCAGATATGATGAAAATCTATAAAGAAAATGGCTATTCGGGTGTTGTGATTACTGATCATTATAGACCGGTATTCTTTAATAATAGTAAGTTTACAAGTTGGCAAGATAAGGTTGATGATTTTTTAAAAGGATATAGGATTGCTAAATCTCTAGGGGATAAATATGATATAGATGTACTTCTTGGGATAGAATTTGCTTTCAATAATACCAAAACTAATGATTTCCTTATATACGGTATTACTGAAGAAATTTTGAAAGAATCTCCAGACCTATTGAGTTTGGGACTAGAAGGTTTGAGTAAGTTCTGTAGCCAAAATGATTTATTATTATATCAGGCACATCCATTAAGAGGATATTGTCATCTAGAAGATATAACATTATTGGATGGTGTTGAAGTACATAACGGAAATCCTCGTCATGATTCACATAATGATGAAATAGAAGTAATAGCAGATAAGAATAATCTTTATATGATTTCAGGTTCTGATTTTCATGATTTTGGAGATGAGAATAATGGAGGTATATTTACTAGCCATCGAATAAAAACAAATGATGATTTAATTAAGGTTTTAAAGAATAAAGATTATACTTTGTTTAAAGGTTAAAGATAATTACACTTTGCATCAAGCAGAGTGTTTTTTCAGTGAGAAACCTTTATTTTAAGGATATAAATGGAAGTGTCATACTCTTTTGTTTTGTAGCTTAGATAAAAATAGAAAAAAACAGTTGAATTAATATATAGTTTGTGCTAAAATACTAGTGTTAAACTTTAGGAGGTGTAATCGTGGGAGCGTTAATAATAGTTGTTGAAATAGTATATTTCATAATATGTTTAGGACTAATAGCTGTAGTACTTTTACAAAAAGGAAAGGCTGCAGGATTATCAGGTGCAATTGGTGGAGCTGCTGAAACTTATTGGGGTAAAAACAAAGCGCGTTCTATGGAAGGTAAATTAGAAAAATTTACTAGAGTAGGAGCAATTCTTTTTATTGTTTTATCTGTAGTATTAAGTTTATTAATTAAATACCAATAATAAAAGTAAAGCACTTTGCATCAGAGCAGGGTGTTTTTTTATGCTATAGGAATTATATATTTTAGTCACTTTCCTTGTTAGTTTTATTTTATATAAATAATTACAAGAAATTTAACAAATACTATAAGTAAAAAATATATCATTTTAGCAAATATAATTTATAATCAATTATATCTAGAACTAAAAAATAAATTTTGAAGGTGAAATATGGAAAATACATTAGAAGAAAGAAAACAAGTATTGTTAGAAATAATTAATCACAAAGATTATAAACCAATGAAGATCAAAGAATTGGTAATACTACTAAGTACTAATGGAGATGAAGAGAAAAGATCTTTACTAGAAGAAACATTAGAACAATTGATAGCTGATGGAAAAATAATTAAAACAAAAAGAGGTAAATATGCAAGACCAGAAGCGATAAATATGATTGTAGGAAAATTCATTGCACATGCTAAAGGTTTTGGGTTTGTTGAAATAGAGGGTGAAGAACAAGACATCTTTATACCTGCTCCATATGTTAATGGTGCTTTCAACAATGATACAGTAGCTATAAAACTTATTAAAAGAGACTCTAAGGGTAAACGTAAAGAGGGCGAAGTAATAAGGATTATTAAACGTAATGATAGTGATGTTATAGGAACATACCAAAAAAGCAAAAATTTTGGATTTGTCGTTGCGGATAATAAAAAGTTCACCAAGGATATATTTATTTCCAAAAGCAAGAGTAAAGGTGCAATATCAGGTCATAAAGTAGTTGTAAAGATTACTGATTGGGGTAATGAAAGACGAAATCCAGAAGGAGAAATTGTAGAGATAATTGGTCATATTAATGATCCTGGGACAGATATTCTATCAATTGTAAGAAGTTATGAATTGCCAATGCAATTTCCAGACGTAGTAATGGACCAGCTTGATTATATCCCATCTGAAGTATCAGAAGAGGATAAAGTAGGCAGATTGGATCTTAGGGATATTCAAATGGTAACAATCGATGGAGAAGATGCTAAGGATTTAGATGATGCTATAACCATTCAAAAAAATGATGATGGTACTTTTACATTAGGTGTACACATAGCCGATGTAACTAATTATGTTACAGAGGGGTCACCACTTGATGTTGAGGCATTAAGAAGAGGGACTAGTGTTTACTTAGTTGATAGGGTTATACCTATGTTACCTCATAAATTATCAAATGGTATTTGCTCTCTAAATATGGGTGCGGACCGTTTAGCGCTATCATGTCTTATGGATATTGATGATAAAGGTAATGTAGTTAGTCATAAAATAGCAGAAACCCTTATAAATGTAGATAGAAGAATGACTTATACCAATGTTAGAAAGATTCTTTCTGATAAAGATCAAGAAGTTATTAATGAATATAAAGATTTTGTTAAAATGTTTGAAGACATGGAAGATCTAGCAGCAATTCTTAGAGGAAAGAGAAAAAGAAGAGGTTCTATTGATTTTGATTTTCCTGAAACAAAAGTTATTCTTAATGAAAAAGGTGAACCTATAGACATTATTCCTTATGATAGAAATGTAGCTACAAAACTTATTGAAGAATTTATGCTATTGGCTAATGAAACTATTGCCGAAGATTTTTATTGGCAGGAACTTCCGTTTGTATATAGAACACATGAAGAACCTGATCCAGAAAGACTGGCTACTCTTGGATCTTATATTCATAATTTTGGGTATAGTATAAAAGGTGAAGGTGAAATACATCCTAAGGAAATTCAAAAATTATTAATTGAAATTGAAGGAAAACCAGAAGAGGCTATAATAAGCAGACTAGCTCTTCGTTCAATGAAGCGAGCTTGTTATACAGTAACAGGTGATGGACATTATGGTCTTGCAACAAAATATTATACTCATTTTACTTCACCTATTAGAAGGTATCCGGACTTACAAATACACAGAATCATTAAAGAAAACTTGAATGGTAAAATGGAAGACAAACGAATCAGGCATTATAATGCTATATTGCCTAATGTAGCAAAACAAACTTCTGAGACAGAAAGAACTGCTGAAGAAGCGGAAAGAGAAACTATTAAACTTAAAAAAGTTCAATATATGGAAAAACATATCGGCGAGAAATTTGAAGGGGTTATATCCGGTGTTACTGCTTGGGGCTTATATGTAGAGTTACCTAATACTGTTGAAGGGCTTGTTCATGTCACTACTCTAGATGATGATTATTATATTTTTGATGAGAAGAAACATATTTTTATAGGTGAGCGAACAAGTAAGATATATAGAATGGGTGAAGCTGTTAGAATATCAGTTTTAAGTGTAAACAAAGTTGAGAGAACCATTGATTTTGAATTAGCAACTGAAGAAGCTGACGAAGAAGAATAGATTTTATAACAA
The DNA here is from genome assembly GCF_054408565.1 of Vallitalea sediminicola. Taxonomy (NCBI): domain Bacteria; kingdom Bacillati; phylum Bacillota; class Clostridia; order Lachnospirales; family Vallitaleaceae; genus Vallitalea; species Vallitalea sediminicola. The sequence goes on along the minus strand of NZ_BTPT01000045.1, from coordinate 1,882 downwards.
AAGTTGAAAAAATTGGTTAAAGTATATATAAATAACATTTAAGATATAAATTTCATCATCACATTACTTGCAATAATTATTATTTATGATATAATATATCTCACGGCAAGTAATGGTGGTGATATTATGGCAAATAATTATAAATTGATTGCACAAAATAAAAAAGCAAGGCATGATTATTTTATTGAAGATACTTATGAGGCAGGAATTGTTCTTGTTGGTACTGAGGTGAAATCCCTTAGAATGGGTAAGGGTAGCATTAAAGAAAGTTTTATTAAAAATGTTGATGGTGAATTATTTATCTTAAATATGCATATCAGTCCTTATGAAAAAGGTAACATATTTAATAAAGACCCACTTAGAACAAGAAAACTTTTATTAAATAAATATGAGATTATTAAAATTCAAGGTGCTGTTGCAACCAAAGGTTATACTATCGTACCTTTAAAAATTTATTTAAAAGGTAGTTTAATGAAAGTTCTAATTGGTATAGCTAAAGGTAAGAAAAAATATGATAAACGCCAAGATATTGCTAAGAAAGACCAACGTCGTGAAGCAGAAAAAAGATTTAAAGTCAGTAACCTGTAATAAAACCTAGTTAATAATTAAAGATATATAGTTATACTGAGCATCTTAGATGTTTATTATTGCTATTAGTCTTAATTATCATATACGGGGGTGTACTGGTTTCGACGGGGACATCAGAAGTACGAGCAGCCATTCGCAGATCACTGGGCCTGCGTCATCAACCTGGTAAACTAAATTAAACGCAGACGAAAATAATAATAATTTCGCATTTGCTGCCTAATTAGGTAGCTGTCTCACCTTAGTGACCCGTAGCTAGGGCTGAGGCACCAAATTAAACGGGGAACTTCACTTCCAAAGCTTTGAGGAGGATGAAGAATTATGAAGCTACTAAAATCTACAGCCTGTCGGTAGGCGTTAGATGGAGGGAATGTCAAAATAGCGACTGTAATGGGAGATACTCGGATGGATGGGTTTTCGGACAGGGGTTCGATTCCCCTCACCTCCATTAAACATATCCACGACAGGAAGATGTCGTGGATTTTTTATATATTTGGAAGAAGAGTGAATATTAGAAAAGCATAACCGGATAAGGCGCTTCGGTTTAATTTCCCTTTGTGCCTTTCATAGAAAGGAATGGTCATAATAATGAAAAATTTGAAAGTAATATTTATGGGTACACCTGAGTTTAGTGTAAATATACTTAATAGCTTAATTTGTAATACTAATGTAATAGCAGTAGTAACTAAACCAGATAAATTAGTTGGTAGAAAACAAGTATTGACAGAATCAGATGTAAAAAAGGTGGCACTTGAAAACAATATAAAAGTAATACAACCAACTAAAATAAGAAATGAATATCAAAGTATAATAGATTTAAATCCTGATATCATTATAACTTGTGCATATGGTCAATTTCTCCCAAAAGAGATATTAGATTATCCTAAATATGGTTGTATAAATGTTCATGCATCGCTTCTTCCAAAATTAAGAGGTGGAGCACCTATTCATAGAGCTATTATTGATGGATATACCACTACAGGTATAACCATAATGTATATGGGTCAAAAAATGGATAATGGTGATATAATAAGCCAAAAAAGCATTGAAATAGAAAAAACTGATAATGTAGGTACGTTACATGATAAATTAAGCCTTTTAGGTGCAGAATTATTAATAGAAACATTACCAAATATTATAAGTGGACAGATAAATGAAAATACTAATCCCCCAGCTATGCTGGGGCGAATAGAGTAAGCGGTAGTGTTAAGTATGTTATTAAAAAGCCTCCTATGGTAAGATGATACTGGTGTCGCAAGCCAATATCAAATAGGAAGCGGTCCTAATGGACAGTTCA
>NZ_BTPT01000044.1:0-102539 GCF_054408565.1 Vallitalea sediminicola | reverse complement strand
ATATATTTAGTATACAAGGAGTTTATATGAAGAATGAAGTCGAAGTAGAAAATGTAAAAAAGAATAATATAACAATAAGAAAAAAAATAATATTTTGCGTAAATATAATATTTTTATTAGCACTAGGGGTATTAACAATAATTAATATATTTACTGTAAACAAATATGTGGGCAGTGATACATATAATGGTGCAATGATAAGAGAATCAATATTGATAGCGGTCATTTGCTTAATAGTAGTTGGAGGAATCCTTACTATCATCATCAATAAATTATTAAAACCATTAAAAATAGCTTCAAAACATTTAGAATCCATGGCAGATGGAGATTATTCAAAAGAAATATCCAAAGATAAAATTAATATGAACGATGAAATCGGAGTCATGGCAAAATCTTTAATAAAAATGCAGGAGAATTCAATTGAATTAATTAATAAGATTAAATACGAATCTAATAATGTATCTGATTCTTCTAATACCCTTTCATCAATTGCAGATAATTCAGAGAAACAAGCAAAAGAACTTGCAAAAGCAATGGAGAGCCTTGCTGATAGGACTGTAAGAGAAGTATCATACAGTGATAAGATTATAGATATATCCAAAACGTTAGAAGAAGATATATCAGAAACTATCGAACATCTTGATGAATCACTTGAGATATCCGAAGATACAATGAAGCTAGGTAATAAAGGTGTTAAAATAATGGATGAATTATACAACACTACTGAAGATAGTACTAGACAGATAAAAGATATAGTTAAAATTATAGATATCGTACATAAATCATCTTTGAATGCAGAGAATATTATTGGTTTGATAGAGAATATTGCCAGCCAAACTAATCTATTAGCACTAAATGCAAGTATTGAAGCAGCAAGAGCAGGAGAAGCGGGAAAAGGATTTGCTGTAGTAGCAGGGGAGATAAGAGACCTTGCAGAAAATACTGGTAAAGCGACGAAGGATATTCAGGAACTGATTACTAACATACAAGAAAAAACAGGAGTAGCAGTTGATTCCATACAAAAAATTGATAATGTAGTAAGTACAGGTGCTGATTATATGGTTAGTACAAAAGAAATATTTGATAAGACTGTAAAGTATATTGATAGTATAGTAGATAACCTAGATGACTTGAAAAATGACCATGCCACTAGTATGGTCAAAAGCAAAAAAGATATTCTAGATGCTATAAATGAAATATCTCAAATAACTCATGAAACTGATTCCAGTACACAGCAAGTTCTAGCATCAACAGAAGAACAAATCGCATCAATAGAAGAAATATCAGCAAAAGCAGAAGAAAGTAAAGAGGCTACAGCAAGGTTAACCAAAACAGTAGATTTATTCAAAATATAATCATTTATTTTTTCTGTGTTACTTGCAAATAACGTAATCAAGTTTGACTTTTGATAACACCTATGATAATATCTTTATAGAATATGAGCCATGAAGGCTTAATATAGAGACTTATAGAAACTTAAGTTTACGACATAAACAGCCCATGAAGGGTACTAATTTAATTAGTACTTTTCATGGGCTGTTTTACGTTATAAGAAACTCTTATGAAATGTATACATAAGGCAAAATACAAAATTTGAGTGCAAATAGTATAGGAGAATATGGAGCAGTGAGCCATATAAATAAGGAGGAATATCATGAATAAAAAGTTATGGGAAAAATGTAAAGAATTCCACGGACATGAATGTCCAGGTCTAGCTATTGGATACAGAGCATGTGAAATAGCTATGGAAAAAATCAATTTAAAATTCTCTGAAGATGAGGAATTAGTATGTATTACAGAAAATGATGCCTGCGGAGTAGATGCCGTCCAAGTGATTACAGGCTGTACAATGGGAAAAGGCAATCTAATATATAAGGATACCGGCAAGATGGCATTCTCATTTTTTAATCGTACCAATGGAGATAGTATAAGATTGATACTAAATGAAGTTAAAAGTGAAATGACCAGAGATGAGAAAAAAATACATATATTAGAAGCACCAGCAGACGAAGTATTCAGTATAAAAAAACCTAACTATGAAGTACCTTCTCGTGCCAGAATATTTAATACTGTAATATGTGAAAATTGTGGTGAAGGAGCCAAAGAAAGTAATATAAGAATTAGTAATGGAAAAAAACTATGTCTTGATTGTTATGAAGAATACTCAAGAGGCTGGTAAAACACAATGATATGAAAGATGTGATAAAAATCAATTATAAATCAGCTGTAAAAAAGAATGGAATAGAAGCATATAAAAGCTATACAAATAAAAAAATAGCTATAGGAATCTGTTCTATCATCATAATGTTTATATTGTCAATTGTTGCAATAAATGCAGGTTCTACCAATATAAGTTTCCATGAAATATTGGGATCAATTATTGGTCGGGGAACAGAAATTTCTAATGTTGTTGTTTTACGAATTCGCTTACCAAGAATTATTGCTGCTATTGTTGCTGGTGCTGGTCTATCCGTATCAGGTTGTGTTATGCAAAATAACTTGCGAAACCCCTTGGCATCACCGTCAACATTAGGAATATCTAACGCAGCAGCTTTTGGAGCTAATCTAGCTATAATTATATTTGGAGCAGGTAGTTTTCGAAGCTTGGGAGCTGATGCAGTTATTATTAATAATCCTTATATTGTCACTTTATCAGCGTTTACTCTATCCATGGTAGCTGCTTTTGTCATTTTGCTATTAGCGAAGCTGAGAAGTTTTTCACCTCAATCAATCATATTAGCAGGTGTTGCACTAGGTTCTCTTTTCTCTGCGGGAACTACTTTAATTCAATATTTTGCTGATGATGTACAGGTGGCAGCAGCAGTTTTCTGGACTTTTGGTGATCTTGGCAGAGTATCATGGAATGAAGTATTAATAATGACTGTTATCATAGGTGTCGCACTAATCTATTTCATGCTGAAAAGATGGGATTATAATGCGCTGGATAGCGGCGAAGAGTCTGCCAAAAGTCTAGGTGTCAATGTGGAAAGAGTACGTTTTGGCGGGATGTTTGTTTCATCATTAATAACATCAGTGGCAGTGGCATTTCTTGGAATAATCGGGTTCATTGGACTCATATCTCCACAGATAGTAAGAAGGATTATTGGTGGTGACCATAGATTCTTAATACCCATATCTGCTGTAACTGGTTCAATAATTCTATTGTTCGCTGATACATTAGCAAGAACGATTATAGCACCAGTAGTATTGCCAGTAGGAGCAATAACATCTTTTCTAGGTGCTCCATTATTTCTATATTTACTGTTAAGGGGGCAAAAGAGAAAATGATTCTATCAGTACAAGGGTTAGAATTTAGTTACCCAAGTAATAAGGTTTTGGAAGATATTTCTTTTTCAATACAAAAAGGTGAATGTATTGCAATACTAGGTACTAATGGGACAGGAAAATCAACCCTTCTAAAATGTATAAACAGAATTTTAAAACCCCAAAAGGGAACAGTTCTTATTAATAAATCAGATATTCAAAAATTAAGCCAAATAGAGTTAGCTAAGAGGATAGGTTATGTTTCTCAGAGCAATCAGTCATTTAGAACGACAGTATTCGATACTGTACTTATTGGTAGGAAACCATATATTAAATGGGACGTTACAGAAAAAGATTTTGACATTGTTAATAGTGCCATAGAAATGCTTGAGTTACAGAAACATGCGTTAAGGTATATAGATGAATTAAGTGGTGGAGAACTACAAAAAGTAATTATAGCCAGGGCATTAGCACAAGAGCCTAAAATACTTATGTTTGATGAACCTACAAGCAGTCTTGATCTTAAAAATCAGTTGGAAGTTATTAATATTATTAAAAATGTAGTTGAAAGCAAGAAAATATCTGCTTTAGTCACTATACATGATTTGAATTTAGCTTTGAGATTTGCGGATAAATTCATCCTATTAAAAGAGGGCAAAATATATGCAGCTGGAGGAATAGAAATTATGACTTCAGAAAATATAGAGTTTGTCTACTCAGTTCCAGTGAAAGTTGAAAAATTGAACAGTAAGATGGTTGTAGTACCAATATAATGAATAGTATATAAGTTGAATTGAATAATTGATATAGAGACAGCAATTATATGGTTCTATTCAACTTATAAAATCATGGAGAATATATTGAATTTATGGATATGAGTGATAGATGTTTAAGTTCAATAGATAAAAGGAGATTTATGAATATGAATAACAAAAATATAAAAGTAGTGATTATAACGTTTTTGATAACGACAATGTTGTTTATTGGATGTGATTCCAAATCTACAATTAGCAAAGATTCAAGTACAGATGAGTTAACCTTGACAGATATGCTAGGAAGAACTGTCTCTATGGATAACAATGCAAAGAAAATAGTTGCTATTGGACCAGGAGCATTAAGGCTGTATTGTTACATAGATAGTACAGACAAAGTAGTCGGTATAGAACAGATTGAAAAGGATCATCCTACAGGAAGACCATATGCTCTTGCTAATGAGTCATTAAAAGAACTAGAGGTAATCGGTCAAGGAGGACCAAATAATTCCCCAGATGCTGAAAAACTTCTATCAGTCAAACCAGATGTAATATTTTCTATGTATGCATTTGATAAGGCTACTGTAGATGAACTCCAAGCTAAGACTGGTATACCAGTAGTGGCATTAAGTTATGGTAAAGTATCTACTTTTGATCCTGCTGTATACCAATCACTAGAAATTATTGGAAAAGTTATGGGTGAGGATAATAGAGCCAAAGAAGTCATTGATTTTATGAAAGATTGTCATGATGATTTGAACAATAGAACAAAAGATATTGAAGAAGATAAAAAGTTAAGTGCATATATAGGCGCTTTATCATATAAAGGAAGTCATGGTATAGAAAGTACCTATGGTGATTATTCCCTATTTAAAGCGATAGGTGCTAAGAATGTTGTAGATGAAGTTGGAAAAACAGGTTCTATCATGATAGATAAAGAAAAGCTCATTGAGTGGAATCCAGATAAGATATTTATTGACTATGGTGGACTTAATCTTGTAAAAGATGATTATAACAAGAATCCAGATTTCTATAATACATTATCTGCCTTCAAAAACGGTGAGCTGTATTCACAGTTGCCATATAATTTCTATCATACCAACATAGGAACTGCAATGGCAGATGCATATTACCTTGGAAAAGTTCTTTACCCTGATAGCTTCAAGGATATAGAGCCTGAGGAAAAAGCAGAGGAGATTTATAAGTTTCTACTTGGAAAAGAAGTTTATAAAAAAATGGCTGAGGATTTTGGTGAGTTCGGTAAAATCTCAATAAATTGATTAATCTTAATGAAATAAATGATTGATATCCATGAAAATGATAAGGAGTAGACTTTTATGAAAATTTTATACTATGATTGTTTCGCTGGAATCAGTGGAGATATGAACTTAGGTGCATTAATAGATTTAGGTGTGGATAAAGAATATCTAATAAAAGAACTTAACAAGCTTACAATATCACAAGAATTCAAGATTAAGGTTGAAACAAAACAAAAGATGGGAATTACAGGAACGAAAGTAGACGTGATTTTAGAAAATAGTAATCATACTCATGAACATGTGCACACACATACGCATAATCACGAGCATAGAAATCTAAGTAGTATATATAAAATTATTAACGATAGTGATTTAAACGGGAATGTCAAAAAATTGAGTAAGGATATGTTTTTAATTGTAGCAAAAGCTGAGGCAAAAGTACATGGGAAATCTATAGATGAAGTCCATTTTCATGAAGTAGGTGCTGTTGATTCCATAGTTGATATTATAGGAGCAGCTATAAGTATTGATAATCTTAAGGTAGATAGAATTATGTCTTCTACAGTAGAGTTAGGTGGTGGTTTCGTTAAATGTGCTCATGGAATTATCCCTGTTCCAGCCCCTGCAACTACAGAGATTCTTACTCACATACCTGTACACATGGGAAAAGTGAATTCTGAGACAACAACTCCTACTGGAGCTGCCATATTAAAGACTATGGTTAATGAATTCACTGATGAAATGGATTTTAAAATAATAAGAACAGGGTATGGACTAGGTACCAAAGATTTTGAAATACCAAATGTATTAAGAACTTTTTTAGGTGAAGTTGATGATAAAGTCAAAGATATGCAGACGATGTTAGAAATCAATATTGATGATATGAATTCAGAGCTATTCGGCTATATAGAAGATAAACTTTTTGAAAATGGAGCATTGGATGTATATAAAACACCTATCATCATGAAAAAAGGAAGACCAGCCATTAAATTAAGTGTCTTAGCTGACTCAACTAGTTTACATAAAATAGAGAATGTATTACTAGTAGAGACAACTACCTTAGGTCTTAGAAAATATACAGTTGAAAAAGTAATGCTGGATAGAGAGTTCATAACCCTTTCAACAAAATATGGAGACATACCTATAAAAAGAGGGATACTAGATGGGAAAGTCATAAAAATGAAACCAGAATATGAAGAATGTAAGAGGTTAGCAAATGAAAATGGAGTACCAATAAGAACTATTTATGATGAAATATATAAATTAACTTGAGTGGAGAATGATTATGGACAAATATAATACTCTAATACAATACTTAAAAAAATTAGAAAAAGTAATAATAGCTTTCTCAGGTGGAGTAGACAGTACTTTTCTATTATATGCAGCAAAAGAAGCATTGGGCGATAATGTGAAGGCTGTAACAATAAACTCACCTTATATAGCAAATTGGGAAATAGAAGAGGCCAAAGAGTTTACACAAAAAATAGGAGTAGAACACGATTTTTTTCAGGTAGATATCTTGGAAGATATAAAAAATAATCCCATAAATAGATGTTATCTATGCAAGAATTACATTTTTCAAAAAATAAAAGAAAAAGCCAAACGAGAAAATTTCAAATACGTTATTGATGGAACTAATTTTGATGATATTAAAGATTATAGACCAGGTATGATGGCATTGAAAGAATTAGGAATTGTAAGTCCTTTATTATCATGTGAAATCACTAAATCAGATATTAGGGAAATGGCAAAAAGTAAACAGTTGGAAGTATGGAATAAACCTTCCTACGCTTGTCTTTTAACAAGAATTCCACATGATACAATAATTGAAGTAGATACATTAGACAGAATAGAAAAAGCTGAAAAATATCTGATGAATAAGGGCATGAAAGCATGTAGAGTGAGGGTACATGGAACCTTGGCTAGAATAGAAATAGATAAAAATGAATTGACCAAGATTTATGATCCAGAAGTGAGGGAAGATATTATAGAATATTTTTCTGAGATAGGATTTAACTATACTACGTTAGATTTACAAGGCTATAAGATGGGCGACTTCAGTAAAAAAGATATAGAGGCAGGTGCTGAAAATGAATGAAAAAGATATAATTAAACTATTAGAGCAATTAAAAGAAAATAATATATCTGTAGATGAGGCATATGAGGTAATAAAAGACTTGCCATTCAAGGATCTGGGTTTTGCTAAGATTGATAATCATAGAGAAATAAGAGTAGGATATCCAGAAGTAATATACTGTGAGAGTAAAACCATATCTCAAGTAAGAGAAATAATAAAATTCATGTTAACTAAAAATAATAATATTTTAGCAACAAGAGCTAGTAAGGAAATGTTTGAAGAAGTTAAGGAGCTGAATAAAGATTTAAAATACAACGAATTAGGTAGAACAATCACTTATGAGGTGAAGAAAGTTCCAAGAACAGAATCATATATTGCTATAGTCTCAGCAGGAACTTCTGATCTTGCAGTAGTTGAAGAGGCAAAAGAAACCGCATTGATATTAGGAAATAGAGTAGAGGTAATAACGGATGTTGGTGTAGCAGGTATACACAGATTATATGCTAGATTAGAAATCATTAGAGCTGCAAAGGTCATTATTGTCATAGCTGGTATGGAAGGAGCTCTAGCGAGTGTAGTAGGAGGATTAGTAGATAAGCCAATTATAGCTGTTCCTACAAGTGTTGGATATGGTGCTAATTTTAATGGTTTGTCAGCGCTGCTTTCAATGCTGAATAGCTGTGCATCTGGCGTTTCGGTAGTTAATATTGATAATGGATTCGGTGCTGCTTATAATGCCAGTATGATTAATCAGATATAATTAATATAAAACTTTAGAAAATCTTAAGAAATAGTTCATCAAATATCAATTTTCCCATTCTGCATCTATGATATAGTTTAATAAAAATAGGAAAGGGAAGATTGATGTGGAAAACTATCCAGATAATTATAGAAAAGCACAAAGGAATACCCGTAGAAAACAAAACAACCAAATAGGAAAGGGTGTTATACTCTTTTTAATAAGTTGCAGTTTAATAGCTTTTATGGCTTATAAAATAATTAATCCTAATAATGGAGTTACAAACAATATTAGAAGTGAAGAGATAAACTTTAAATATGATAGAGAAGTTACAGGAAGAGAAAATATAACTACCAGTGACTCTCTAGAGGACTATCCAGTTGATTTACCTAATAGAGAAAAGCTCATAGAACTAGCTAAAGAATATCCAGATGTAAAAACGATACTAGAAAATGCTGAAGAATATTCAGATGAACTTTTGGAACTTGTAGTAAGGAATCCAGAGACAATTAAATTTGTATTAGATTATCCTAATCAATATCCAGCTTTAGATAATAAAAGTTCTATAGATATCTCGAAGGAATACCAAGCAGGAGGAATTCCATTGTTCTTACAATGGGACCAACGCTGGGGATACTATAATTATGGTGATTCACCAATAGGATTGTCTGGTTGTGGACCAACAGTTTTATCAATGGTTATAGTTGCACTTACTGGTGATACTGATAAAAATCCAAAAGTTATAGCAGATTTTAGTTATGAGAACGGATACTTTGTTGAAGGAGCTGGTTCTAGTTGGTCTCTTATGTCAGATGGTGCCCAATCCTTTGGATTACAATCAAAAGAATTACCATTAAACGAAAAGACTATTAAGTCAACTCTAAGAGATGGTAAACCTATTATTGTCAGTTTGAGACCAGGAGATTTTACTACAACAGGTCATTTCGTTGTTATGACAGGTATTACAGATGAGGGGAAAGTCATAGTAAATGACCCGAATAGTATAGAAAGAAGTAATAAAGAATGGGATATGGAAGTTTTTATGAAACAATCAAAAAATCTATGGGCATTCAGTAGTTAACGCTTTACATATACTTGTATGTATGCTAACATTAACTTATACGAACAAGTTAAGATGAGGTGTACTGTAAATGATTAACAGAAACGAACCAAAGTATAAGCAATTAATGAATTTTATTATAGAATATATAAAAAATGGTGATCTAAAACATAACGATAAGATTTTTTCAGAAAATGAACTAATGGAGAAATTTGATATCAGCAGACATACTGTAAGAACAGCCGTAAATAAATTGGTTAATGAAGGATGGTTATATAAACAACAAGGGAAAGGTACATTTGTATCTGACCCATCCGCTTATCTGAAAAATAAGGGTAAACTAATTGGTGTTGTAATAACTTATTTAAAAGATTATATATTTCCTGATATAATAACAGGTGTGGAAGAAGTATTGAGCAAAGAGAATTATAGTATAATTTTGGGTAGTACCAATAATAAAATTGAAAAAGAGAGACTGGTTCTTTCCAATTTATTAAACAATAATTTGGCAGGTCTTATTATTGAACCTACAAAAAGTGTTTTCCCTAATCCTAATAAAGATATATACCAAAAATTTATTAATAGAGGGATACCAATTATATATATACATGGACATTATAATAATATACCATCTTCTTACATAGAAGAAGATGATACTTTAGCCGGTTATATGGCAACTGAACATTTAGTGAAATTAGGACATGAGAATATCGGAGGAATCTTCAAAGGCGATGATATTCAAGGTCATGGACGTTATGAAGGATTTTTGGATTGCTTGAGAAAGCATGAGTTACCAATATCTGAAAGAGGTACAATGTGGTTCAGTACAGAAGATATTGATACATTATACAATGATGAGTCATATAGTAAAATAATAATAGAAAGATTAAGTAACTGTACAGCAGTGGTTTGTTATAATGATCAAATAGCTCTTAGAATATTAGAGATATTTAATGAAGCTGGAATTAATGTACCAGAAGACTATTCAGTAATAGGTTTTGATAATTCCAAGATAGCTGATTCTGCTAAACTAACAACAATAGCACATCCTAAGTCTGCTCTTGGTTCAAAAGCTGCAAAGTCCTTAATTAGTATTATAAATAATCAAAATTTAGTTATTAGAGAAAAGATGAAGCCGACTTTAATAGTGAGAGAATCGACAAAAAAAATAAAATAATTTTTTTTAGAATAACTTGTACGTACAAATTATAGTTAAGTAGTAATATATGTAAGTATATATTATTCATAATATAACATAAAAAAAGAAAGAAGGAGATTTATGTGGAGAACATAAAAAAAATGGAAGTTTGGTTTGTTACAGGAAGTCAACATTTGTATGGTGAAGAGACTTTAAGGCAAGTTGCAATTGATGCAGAAACAATAGCAAATGGGTTAAATACAAAAATTAACTTTCCTGTTTCAATTATCTATAAGCCAACTGTCAAAACAAGTGATGAAATCTACAAAATATGTTTAGAAGCAAATCATAATGAAAACTGTATTGGAATAATTACATGGATGCATACATTTTCACCAGCGAAAATGTGGATAGCAGGGCTTACTAACTTAAAAAAACCTTTTGTTCAATTTCATACACAATCTAATAGATGTATTCCTTGGTCAGAAATTGATATGGATTTTATGAATCTCAATCAAACTGCTCATGGTGGTAGAGAATTCGGTTTTATTGGAAGTAGATTAAGAAAAGAAAGAAAAGTCATAGTAGGTTATTGGGAAGATAAAGAACCAATACATGAGTTGGAAACTTTTATGAGAGCTGCGGCAGCATGGCATGATAGTAAACAATTAAAGATAGCAAGATTTGGTGACAATATGCGAGAAGTGGCAGTTACCGAAGGAGATAAGGTCGAAGCTCAGATCAAGTTTGGATATTCAGTAAGTGGATATGGACTAGGTGATTTAACTAAACATCTTGCGACAATACAACAAGATGATATAGATGCATTATTAAAAGACTATGAAAAAAAATATATTGTAGATGAGAAATTAAAAGAAAATGGTGGAATGAGAGAATCTCTTATTGAGGCTGCCAAGATAGAAATAGCATTGACTAGATTTTTAGAGGAAGGCGAATTCAAAGCTTTTACGACCACTTTTGAGAATCTATACGGATTAACACAGTTACCTGGTTTGGCTGTACAACGTTTGATGGAAAAAGGTTACGGATTTGGTGCAGAAGGAGATTGGAAAACTGCTGCTTTAGTTCGTGCTATGAAAGTTATGAGTTATGGATTAGAAGGTGGCACTTCATTCATGGAAGATTATACTTATAACATGGATAAAGAAAATGAAATTGTTCTAGGGTCACATATGTTGGAAGTTTGTCCATCGATTGCAGAAGGAACTAAACTATCTCTTGAAGTTCATCCACTAGGTATAGGTGGTAAAGAAGATCCTGCTAGACTAGTATTCAATACTCCAGAAGGGAAAGCAGTTAATGCTTCAATAATGGATATGGGAAGTAGATTTCGTATGGTAGTTAATGAATTAGAAGTTGTGAAACCTCTTGCTGATTTACCTAACTTACCTGTTGCGAGAGTATGTTGGAAGCCATTACCTGATCTAAAAACTTCTGTAGCAGCATGGATATATGCTGGTGGTGCACATCATGCTGGATTTAGTAAAGCAATAACTACTGAACATCTAAGGGATTTTGCATCTATGGCGGACATTGAATTAGTTGTCATTGATAAGGACACTAAGGTAGAAGAGTTCAAGAAAGAATTAAGATGGAATGATATTTATTACCATATAGGTAAAGGAATCTAAGCATAAATGATATTTCAATTATCAGAAAGGGGATTAATATGAGTAAATATACAATTGGTATAGATTATGGAACACAATCTGGTCGAGCTGTTATTATTGATGTTAATACGGGAGAGCAGATAGGAGAAGCTGTTACATCATATCCAGATGGAGTAATTGATGAAAAATTACCTAATAGTGATATCAAGTTAGAACATGACTGGGCTCTTGAAAATCCAGATGATTACTTATATGTATTAGAAACAGCAGTACCACAAGCAGTTGAAATGTCAGGTGTAGATACTGGAGATATTATCGGAATAGGAATTGACTTTACATCATGTACTATGATGCCTGTCAATAAAGAGGGAAAAGTTTTATGTCAACTTGACAAATACAAAGAGAATCCTCACGCATGGGTAAAGTTATGGAAACATCATGCAGCTCAAGATGAAGCAGACAGATTAAATGCTATTGCTAGAGAACGAAATGAAGAATTTCTTAGTAAATATGGAGGCAAAATATCTTCTGAATGGTTAATACCAAAGATATGGCAGATATTAAATGAAGCACCAGAAATATATGAAGCAACAGACTATTTCATGGAAGCAACAGATTGGGTTACAATGCAGCTTACAGGGAATCTAGTAAGAAACAGTTGTACGGCTGGATATAAAGCCATATGGAATAAGCAAAAAGGATTTCCGAATAAAGAGTTTTTCAAAGCTCTAGATAACAGATTAGAGAATCTAGTAGATGAGAAATTAACAGGTCCTATTGAACCTATTGGAAGTAAAGCAGGAGAATTAACAAAAGTTATGGCTGATAAGTTGGGACTGAAATCAGGTATTGCGGTATCTGTTGGTAATGTAGATGCTCATGTTGCGGCTCCAGCAGTAAAAGTGGTTAAACCAGGAAAAATGCTTATGATAATGGGGACATCAACATGTGATATTTTACTAGGAGACAAAGAAAAAATAGTTGAGGGTATGTGTGGAGTAGTAGAAGATGGAGCAGTTGCAGGATATTTTGCATATGAAGCAGGTCAATCAGCTGTAGGAGATATTTTTGAATGGTTCGTCAATAACTGTATTCCTGAGAGTTATATGCAAGAGGCAAAAGAAAGAAATATAAATATACATAATCTACTAGAAGAAAAAGCTGATAAGTTACAGCCAGGGGAAAGCGGTCTGTTGGCTCTTGATTGGTGGAATGGGAATAGATCAACATTAGTTGATACTAATCTTACAGGTATGTTTTTAGGAATGACATTATTGTCAAAGACAGAAGAAATGTATAGAGCACTAATTGAAGCTACAGCTTTTGGTAAAAGAATGATTATAGAAACATTCAGGGAAGCAGGGGTTCCGGTTAAAGAACTATATGCATGTGGTGGTTTACCAGAAAAAAATAGAATGTTAATGCAGATATATTCTGATGTAACTAATATGGAGATTAAGATTTCAGCTTCAAAACAGACTCCAGCACTAGGTTCAGCTATGTTTGGAGCAGTAGCAGCAGGAAAATGTAATGGTGGATATGATTCCATTATAGAAGCAGCTGAGCATATGGCAAAAGTAAAAGATGAAAGTTATGTGCCAATTGAAGAGAATGTTCATATATATAACAAGTTATTTGCTGAGTACAAAAGGTTATACCAATATTTTGGTACAGGTGAAAATGACGTAATGAAAAGGCTAAAAAAATTAAGTCGAATCTCTAACTAGGGAGGGATAATATGTTAGAAGAATTGAAGCAGGAAGTTTTGGAAGCTAACTTAGAATTACCCCAAAAAGGCTTAGTGGTCTATACATGGGGAAATGTTAGTGGTATTGATAGAGATAAGAATCTAGTTGTAATAAAACCTAGTGGAGTAAAATACGAAGATATGACTATAGATAAATTAGTTGTAGTTGATTTGGATGGAAATGTTGTAGAAGGTGATTATAAACCATCTTCTGATACAGCTACACATCTAGAATTATATAAAGCATTCCAAGAAATCGGTGGAGTTGCCCACACTCATTCAGAATGGGCGACAAGTTATGCACAAGCAGGTGTTAATATTCCACCACTAGGTACAACTCATGCTGACTACTTTTATGGAGACATTCCATGTACGAGAGCTATGAGAGCTGAAGAAATACAAAATGAGTATGAAAAACAGACAGGTAAGGTTATAATAGAGACATTTGACGGTCATAATCCCTTGGAAGTTCCAGCTGTATTAGTAAAAGAACATGGACCATTTACATGGGGCACAGATGCTCATAATGCTGTTTATAATTCAGTAGTTCTTGAAGAAGTTGCTAAGATGGCAGTTAAAACATTTACTATAAAAAATGATATATTTAAACATAAGATGAGTCAAGATTTGCTAGATAAACATTATCTAAGAAAACATGGTGTTAATGCTTATTATGGACAGTAAAAGATTGGCAAATAAACCATCCTCAATTCGTAATTAAATTGAGGATGGTTTATTATTTTATCTATTTAACAATCACTTCCACAGTGTAATAAAACTATATAAACCAAGAAGATACCGATATAAGTATAGAATAATACTTTATGATAATAATAATGAACATAAGGACAATTGTCCTTTTTTATATTTTTCAAGTTACTATAATAAAAATATAATATATTACAAATTTCGATAGTGAATTTCATTGAATATAGATATTTATTTATATAAAGAAATGAGGAATTAATATGTTATTGGAAGAATTTATGAAAAAAAATACTGAATTGCAAGAATTATTGAGCAGTATGCCTAAAAACATTAAAGAGAGATGTTATATCAAAAAGTTTAGGAAGAAAAATCTTATTCTTAAAAAAGATGAAAATGTTAAATTTGTTTATATAATATGCGAAGGAGAAGCGAAAGGCGTTAATGAGTTCGCAAATGGGAATTTATATGTTGTTGAAAAGATAACACCTTTTGCCTTTATTGGAGAATTATCCGTTTTAGCTGAAAAATTAAAAGCATCAGTTACAATTGAAGCATCTACAGATTGTACAACAATCCAAATATCAAGAGAAGATTTTTGTAAATGGCTTGAAAAAGATCACATCATAACTATGACAGTTGTAAGAGGTATTGCTAAGAAATACTATCAATTCGCATATAATAAAGGGATTCAACATTTCTATCCAAGTCTTTATATGCTACAACTATTTATTATTAGACAAGTTAGAGCAAAAATAGAAAATAATGAGTATGTGATTATTAATGAAAGACGTCAGCAAATTGCAGATGAAATGGGAGTCAATATAAAAACGGTTAATAGAGGTATTAAAATATTAAAAGATGATAATCTAATATCAATAAATAGAGGAAAACTATATGTCAATAGAAATCAATATTTAAAAATAATTAATATTTTAGAAGAATGGGATAGAGGTTAAGTAATCCAATATATCGTTATCCTCTAATAACATAATAAAAGACAAAAATATATAAGGAGGGATAAAATGCAAAAAATACCAGTCATTATTGATTGTGATACAGGAATTGATGACGCTCTAGCACTTATTATTGCTTGTGCATATGAAAAAATAGATATAAAGGCTATAACAACAGTTATGGGGAATGAAAGATTAGATAATACCACTAAAAATACTCTTGGTGTTATGGAACTGTTAGGTATGGATATTGAAGTAGCTCGAGGAAGTGATAAACCAATAGCTAGAGATATTATAACTGCTAGTTATATACATGGTGAATCAGGATTAGGAGATTATAAATTTAAAAGTTTGAATTTACATGAAAGCAATAGGTCTGCTAATGAAGTATTATATGACGAAATTAATAATAGTCGAAAAAAGATAACAATTATAGCTTTAGGTCCTTTAACTAATATTGCTGTTTTATTTCAAAAACATCCAAAAATTAAAGACAAGATTGATAAAATTATATTTATGGGTGGTTCAATTCGTAGTGGTAATCCTACTGCAGTTTCTACGTTTAATGTTTATGCTGATCCAGAATCAGCAAAAATAGTTTTTGAATCAGGGGTACATTTTGTAATGTGTGGTTTAGACGTAACACGTCAAGCATACATAACAGCTGACGAAATCGAAGAAGTTTCAAAACTAAAAGGAGAAGTAGCAGAAATGGCTGCAACACTTATGAATTATTATACAAGTACTGCATATAATTCAAAAAGATTTAAAGGATTATGTTTACATGACCCTGCAACAGTAGCCTATGTAGTAAATCCAGATATATTTACATCCACTTTTTATCATGTAGATGTAGAAACAAAGGGAGAATTTACTACAGGTTGTACAGTTGTTGATGATGAAGATGTTATGGGACAAGATAAGAATATTGAAGTTTTATTAACTATAGATAGAGAAAAATTTATAAAAATGTTTATAGATGCTATTAAGTCGTATTTATAATTTTATATTACCTAAATAAGCAAGAATAATATTATAAATTATTGGAAAAATTCAAAAGTAGCCAATATACTGTTAATGACAGAGCGTTTTTGAAAATACTAACAAATATTAAGGAGGGATTATTGACACCTAAAAGATAAGCTTCATATCAGATATTCATATTTTGGTTAAAAAATTAAATCAATGGAGGTAATAAGAATGAAAAAAATTTTAGTATTTATGTTAGCTTTATCAATGATGTCAATTGTTATATTTACAGGTTGTGGTAGTAAAGATATTAGTGATAATACAAATGAGCAAGATCAAACAAATAATGATAGTAAAGATAATGATAGTAAAGATGATGATATTAAAGATGAAGAACCACTTAAAATAATACTAACACTATGTGGTGAATTAGGAGACAAAGCATTTAATGATTCTTCTGCTCATGGATTAGATTTAATTAAGGATAAGTATGGAGATAAAGTAGATGTTAAGTTAGTTGAAATGGGATTTGATGAACAAAAATGGGAACCTGGATTTTTAGATGCAGCTGAATCAGATGCTGATATTATTATTTCTGGTACTTGGTCTATGCAAAAGTTTGCTGAAAGATATGCACCAGATTATAAAGATAAAACATTTATTTTATTTGATGCATCTCCAAATTATGAAGAATATGACTTGCCAAATGTTTATTCAATGCTATATAAGCAAAATGAAGCAACTTTTCTTGCTGGTGCCTTAGCAGCTAGTGTAACTAGTTCAGATATGGCATTAGCAAATGATGAGAATCGTATTGGATTTATTGGTGGAATGGATATCCCAGTTATTAATGATTTCTTAATAGGATATATCAAAGGAGCACAATATATAAATGCTGATATTAAAGTTTCAGTTTCATATGTAGGTTCTTGGACAGATACTGCAAAAGGGAAAGAACTTGCTCTTGCACAGTATAATCAGGGCACAGATATTATATTGAATTCAGCAGGACAAGCAGGATTAGGATCAGTAGATGCAGCGAAAAAAGTTCAAAAATACACAATTGGCGGCGGTGCTGATCAAGAACAGATATTTAAAGAAATTGATCCTGAGAAAGCTGAGTTAATTACTACATCAGTGATTAAAGACGTCGATATTTCATTATTAAGAGCCATAGATCAATATTTTGAGGGAACATTAAAATTTAATGAAACTGAAACTTTAGGATTAAAAGAAGGTTGTGTAAGTATAGCTACTCCTAATAAAATAGTAAATCAAGATATTGTTGATAAGATTGATGAAATTAAATCAAAAATAGCTAATGGAGAAATAGAGGTGCCATCAGTATATGGTATGACTACAGAACAAATTGACCAATTGAAAAATGCTGTAAAATAATAGTGAGATTTTGAGACGGTATCGTGAGTGGTATTGTCTCAAAATATTCAAAGCATTAAATAAAATATAAAGAATTATATATAATATCATATAAATTTTTAATTAGATTATTTTAATAGAAAGGGATAATTATAATGGATGAATTATTAAGAATGGAAAATATCATAAAGGTTTATCCCAATGGTATACTTGCTAATAATGATGTATCTTTTTCTGTTGAACGTGGAGAAATTCATGCATTAATAGGAGAAAATGGAGCAGGAAAATCTACATTGATGAAAATATTGTTTGGCATTGAATCCGCTGATAAAGGTTTTATATTTTTAAAAGGTAAAAAAATAGAAATATCATCTCCAAATGTTGCTCTTGAAAACGAAATAGGTATGGTTCACCAACACTTTATGCTTGTCTCATCATTTACTGTTGCACAGAATTTAGTATTAGGAATGGAACCTAAAAAAGGTGTTTTTGTAGATAGTGAAAAAGCAGTAAAAATTACAGAAGAATTATCAGAGAAATATAATTTGCATGTAGATCCGAAAGCCTTAGTAAAAGATATATCTGTTGGTACTAAGCAGAAAGTAGAAATTTTAAAAGCTCTATTTAGGGGGGCTAAAATACTGATATTAGATGAACCTACAGCAGTTTTGACACCTCAAGAAACTGAAGAACTTTTTATACAACTTAAATTATTAAAAGAAAAAGGACATACAATAATTTTTATTTCTCATAAACTGAATGAGCTAACTGCAATATGTGATAGAGTTACTATTATGAGACATGGAAAAGCTTTGGGAGTATATAATATTAAAGATGTTAATGAAGAAGACATTTCAAGGATTATGGTTGGTAGAGAAGTAATATTGAAAGTTGAAAAAGAAAAAAGTAATCCCCGAGAAAATATACTCGGCGTAAAGAACTTACAATATGTTAATAAAGCTGGAAAAGAAAAATTAAAAAATATTTCTATTGGTGTAAGAAAAGGAGAAATAGTAGGAGTTGCAGGAGTAGAGGGAAATGGACAGAAAGAATTAGTGGAGATAATTACAGGAATTAATAAAGATTTCAATGGAAATGTAGAGATTAATAATCAAAAGATAAATAACTTAAGTATTAAACAAATTAGAAATCTAGGTACATCTCATATACCTGAAGATAGAATGACACAAGGTGTTGCAGGGCAAGCCAATATTGAACAAAATCTTATATCTGTCAAATTTGATTCAAGTGAATTACATGGAAAATTTCTAATGAAAACACAAAAAATTAAGAATTTAGCTAAATCATTGGTTAAAGAATATACAGTATTATGTAATTCACCATATCAAGGCGTAGCAATGCTTTCAGGTGGAAATATACAAAAAGTTGTTGTAGCTAGAGAATGTTCAGCTAATCCAGAGCTACTAATTGCAAATCAACCTACAAGAGGTATAGATGTAGGAGCTACTGAATTTATTAGAAAACGAATTGTTGAATTAAGAGATGAAGGTACTGGCGTATTATTAATAACAGCAGACCTTAATGAAGTTTTAGAACTAAGTGATAGTCTTGTAGTAATGTATAATGGTGAAATTACTGCTTATTTTGAAGATGCTTCAAAAATAACAGAAGAAGAATTAGGTTTATATATGTTGGGGATCAGGAAACAATCATCAGAAGAAATAAGGAGGGCATTAAATGAATAAGAAAAAGCATTTTGGCATTAAATTAGATAGTTATCTTCAAATAATACGAACACTAGTAGCGTTGTCTATAGCTATCATTATTGCTGTAGTAATTATTTTTATGGTTAGTGATGAACCATTAAATGCTCTTAACTATTTTTTCATTTCTCCTTTTAGATCTTTAAGATATTTTGGTAATATTATTGAAATGGCGATACCTTTAACATTTACAGGATTAGCAATTAGTATTATGTTTCAAGGAGGACAGTTTAATCTTGGAGCAACAGGTAATTTCTGGGTAGGAGGAGTTATAGCAGCTATTCTTGCAATTAAATTAGATTTACCATTTGGAATTAATGCTATTGTTATTTTGATATTCAGTGGAATATGTGGTGGACTAGTTGGATTTATTCCTGGGTATTTGAAGGCTAAGTTTAAAACTAATGAAATGGTTACATCATTAATGTTGAATTACGTAGTATTTTATTTAGGATTTTTTATCATTCGTCAATATTTTAGAGATTCAAGCGCTAGTGATATGGTATCCCTTACATTTCATAAATCAGCGGAATTAATAAAAATAATTCCCGGTACTAGAATACATATGGGGTTATTAGTAGCAATTGGTGTTATTGTATTATGTTATTTATTCTTATATAAATCTAAATGGGGTTACCAGATAAGAATGTTAGGATTCAATAAAAAATTCGCAGAATATTCAGGTATAAATACATTTAGGACTATTATTTACGTACAAGTCATTGGAGGAATAATAGCTGCAATTGGTGGAGCTACTGAAATGTTAGGTATGTATGATAGATTTGTTTGGAAAGAAGAAAGAACATATGGATGGGATGGTATTATGATAGCTATATTAGCTAGACGTAATCCTGCCTTAGTACCTGTAGCAGCTATATTCTTAGCATATATTAGGGTTGGTGCTGATATTATGGGTAGACATACCAATGTACAGAGTGAAATTGTTGCGTTAATTCAAGGTATTTTAATATTATTTATTGCTGCAGAACGTTTCTTATATGCATGGAGGAATAAGATGATATTTAAAAAAGCGACAAAAGAAGCTGAAGGAGGAACTACGGTATGAATGAAATATTTGAAATAATTTTTTCTGCTAATTTTGGATATTCGGTTTTAAGGGTAGCAACTCCAATATTGTTTGCGGCACTTGCTTCATTAATTAGTTTAAAAGTAGGCATATTAAATATAGCTATTGAGGGTATGATGTTAACTTCAGCATTAATGGCAGTTGTAGTGAGTGCATTTTCTGGGAATATATGGCTGGGTCTTATAACAGGAGTGTTCACTGGTGGATTAATAGGGCTGATTTTAGTATATTTTTCATTAAAGTTAAAAACGAATACTACACTTACTGGAATTGCTTTGAATCTTATGGCTGGTGGAGGAACAGTATTCCTTTTATATATAGTAAGTGGTAATAAAGGGATATCTTCCTCATTACAAAGCGGTGTATTACCTAATATAGATTTACCATTAATTAATAAGATACCCATAATTGGAGAAATATTATCTGGACATAATGTCTTAACGTATATTGCATTATTAATGGTAATAGTTATTTATTATTTTATATATAAAACACCATTAGGTTTTAAAATTAGAGCAGTTGGAGAAAATCCCGATGCAGCAGATTCAGTAGGTATAAATTTGATGAAAATTAGATATATAGCTGTAATAATAAGTGGTGCTTTAGCGGGATTCGGTGGAACTTATATGTCTATGAGTTATGTATCTTGGTTTTCAAGAAATATGTCAGCGGGAAGAGGATTTATAGGTATTGCTGCAGAATCAATGGGTGGAGGTACCCCAATTGGAACATTTATAGCTACATTGATATTTGGTTTTGCAGATGCTCTCTCTAATAACTTACAATTTTTAAAAATTCCTTCTGAGTTAATTCAAATGATACCATATATTCTTACTATAATTGGTGTTGTGTTAATCCCTTTAATTCATAAAAAAAGAAATATTAATAAATAAAAGAAAAGGAGAGTTGCATTATGAAATATCAACCATTAACAAGAAAAGAAATAATTTCTGTTATTGAAGGCAAAGGTATTGCTACTCGTATTCCTATCATGCTTCAATACTCAACTCATGAAGAACAATTTGGTGATCGCAAAGAGGTAGTTACTGAAATCAAAGATAGTTATCCTGAAGATGTACAAATTATTAGAATCAACATGCCCGAGATGTTTGATGCTCCAAAAAATGAACCTGAGTATCGATGGGTTAATTTTGATAATCCCTATAAGGATCAAGTGGTTGGTATTGATGCACAAGTAGCGCTTAAAGATTGGGAGAATTTTGATGAAATACTTAAAGATTTTCCAGATCCTAATTATGAAGGTTTGTTCTGTCAAAATCCTGAAGATGATGGTAGATATCGTTTAGTTAATTGGTGGAATTTATTATTTGAAAGACATTGGAAATTTAGAGGAATGACTGATGCTTTAATGGATTTCTATATTGCTCCTAATGAAGTTCATCGTCTATATAGAGCCGTGACAGATTTTTATCTAGTTGTTATAGAACGTGCAAAAAAAGAATTAAATGCAGATGGAATTTTTGTTAGTGATGATCTAGGGACACAAAACAGTTCTTTTTTTGCGCCAGAAATCTTTGATGAGTTTTTTAAGCCATACTATAAAGAAATAATTGAAAAAGCACATAGTTTAGGAATGCATTTTTGGTTACACACTTGTGGTAATGTTGAAATATTATTGCCAAAATTTGTAGAAATTGGCTTGGATGTAATTCATCCTATTCAAAAATATACAATGGATGAGAAAGAAGTTGCTTTACAATATGGGAATGACATTTGTATTTGGGCAGGTTTTGATGTTCAGCAAATAATTCCTTGGGGAACTTCTGATGAAGTAAGACAAGAAGTTCGTTATTTAATGGAGACTTATTACAGACAAGATGGTAGATTTATGTTTACTGCTGGTAACGCTATTAATGGAGATTGTAGATTGGATAGTTTAGAAGCATTGTACGATGAATCTTTTAAATATGGTAGTTTAATAAGCAGACATAATGATTAGGAGGATAAAAAATGAAACAAACACCAATAAAAATTTTTGTGGATACAGATTTTGGAAATGTATATGATGATATTGGAGCACTAGCAGTATTACACTCACTAAAGAACAAAGGGGAAGCAGAAATTATTGGGATGACAACATGTGTTGGAGCACCTTATTCTGCAGGTGCATTAGATGTTGTTAATACTTTTTATGGGTGTAGTGATATACCTTTAGGAGCAGTACATGACTTGAATTTATGGCCTGATATGGATAGGTATTCAAAAGAGTTGGTAGAACTATTTCCAAGTAAAATCAAGAGGAATACAGAAGCAATGAATTCAGTGACACTTATGAGAAAAGTGTTTTCTAACCAGCCAGATAACAGTGTGATTTTGGTAGCATTAGGAGCGACAAATAACTTAGCAAATCTATTGAAATCACAGAAGGACGAGTATAGTGACAAAGATGGAATAGAGCTTGTTGAAACAAAAGTAAAAAAATTATGTATTATGGGTGGATCCTTTGATGATGAAACCACATGTAGAATAGATAATCCTAATAATGTATCAAAGGGATGGACGTATAACTGGTCATATTATTCACCTATGGATTCAAAATATGTTTTTGAGAATTGGCCTACACAAGTTGATATAACTACATCAGAAGCTGGATATATTATTAGAACTGGAGAATTAATTTATAAAGATTGTTTTAATGAAAATCCTGTTAGACTAGCTTATGAAATATATGATAAGAAGAAAGAAAGAGGACATACAATTGATGGTGCCTGGGATCAAATGACTATACTACAGGCAGTTAGAGATTATGGAAAGTATTATGATATTGTAGATAATGGAAGCTGTGAATGTGATGATAATGGTTGTTCAATATGGAATACTGATAAGAAGAAAGATCATAGATTTGGAATTATTAATAAAGAATATGCAGAAGAATTATCTTATTTATTGGATGATTTAATGGTAGAGGGATTAAAGAATAAGTAAATATAATAATTAGTTAGGCGGTGATAAGAATGATCAAATTAGTACCAAGTGTTGCTTGTGCAGATTGCTTGAATTTAGAAAAAGATATATTGGAAATGGAAAGAGCAAAGGTTGATATATATCATATTGATATAATGGATGGACATTATGTACCTAATTTATGTTTGAATTTTGACATAGTAAAGCAGATAAAAAATATTACTGATACACCTATTGATGTACATCTCATGGTGGAAAATCCCGAAGAATATGTTGATTTACTTGCACAATTAGGTGTTGAATATATATGTTTTCATAATGAAACAACTAGATTTCATATAAAATTAATTCAGAAGATTAAAAGTTATGGTATAAAGGTAGGCGTTGCTTTAAACCCAGCCACTAAGATTGATATACTGACTCATTACATAGATATGGTAGATTATGTACATGTAATGACAGTAGAGCCTGGATTTTCGGGACAAACTTTTATTGAAGAAATGTATAAAAAAATTGAAGAACTTAGCGAATGGAGAGAAAAAAATAATTTGGAATTTGCCATAGAAGTAGATGGTGGAATTGACTTAAATAATGGAAAAGAATGTGTGAAAAGAGGAGCTAATTATTTTGTGGGTGGAGTTTTTTGCATATTCAATCAAGAAATAGGTATTTATGAAGCATGTAAGCAATTTAAAAAAGAATTAGAAGGGGTAGAATATGTTAAATCAAAAGCAAATCAATGAACTGAAAAAAATGGCAACGAAAATTAGAATGCATGTTGTTGAAGAAACTTATCATGCAAGTTCAGGACATCCAGGAGGAGCACTTTCAATAACAGACGTATTAACAGTACTATTTTTTAATGAAATGAATGTAGATGTTAATAATTCAAAATGGGAAAATAGAGATAGATTTGTATTATCAAAAGGACATTCTGCACCTGCATACTATGGAGTACTTGCGGAAAAAGGATATTTTCCTAAAGATGAATTAACAAAATTACGCTCATTTGATAGTTTCCTTCAAGGTCATCCTGATATGAACAAAATAAATGGAGTTGATATGTCTACTGGTTCTTTAGGACAGGGATTATCTGCTGCTAATGGTATGGCTTTAATGGGTAAGAAAAAGAATTTTAGAGTCTATTGTGTATTGGGAGATGGAGAGATTGAGGAAGGTCAAGTATGGGAAGCAGCAATGACTGCTGCACATTATAAACTTAATAATCTTATTGCTTTTGTTGATAATAATGGGCTTCAGATTGATGGTGAAATAACTAAAATAATGAATCCACAACCTATTAGCGACAAATTTGCTTCATTTGGTTGGAATGTTATAAGCATAGATGGTAATAATATTGAGCAGATTTTAGAGGCACTGGAAGAAGCTAAAAAAGATATTGACAAGCCAACTGTAATTATATGTGATACAGTAAAAGGTAAGGGCGTATCATATATGGAAAATAAAGTTGAATGGCACGGAGCAGCGCCTAATAAAGAATTAAGAGATAGAGCAATAGAGGAATTAGAAGAACAACTTAATAATCTGGAGGTATTGTAATATGGATAAAATTTCTACTAGACAAGGATTTGGAGAAGCTTTGAATACATATGCTAAGGAACATGATTTTTATGTATTAGATGCAGATTTATCAAAAGCCACACAAACTATTAAGTTTTCTAAGAATTATCCTGAAAGATTCTATAATATTGGAATAGCAGAAGGAGATATGATGACAACAGCTGCTGGAATAGCGAGTTGTGGGGAAATAGTAGTGGCAAGTACATTTGCTATGTTTGCCGCTGGTAGAGCTTTTGAGCAAATAAGAAATTCAATTGCTTATCCAAATCTAAATGTTAAAATAGCTGGAACTCATGGAGGTATATTAATAGGAGAAGATGGAGGTTCTCATCAATGTATAGAGGACATTTCATTAATGAGAACAATACCAAACATGACTGTATTAGTACCAGCCGATGTTCAAGAAGCAAAGGAAGTTGTTAAAAAGGCTCTATTACACTCAGGACCTGTATATATGAGATTTGGAAGATTAGCTGTTCCACAAATATATGATAAGGATATGGATTTTGAAATTGGAAAAGGAAAACAATTGATTGATGGAACAGATGGTACAATTATTGCTGTTGGTGATATGGTATATGAAGCGTTAGAAGCAGCTAAAGAATTAAAAAAAGAAGGTATTTCTATTAGAGTTATTGATATGTGTTCGGTTAAACCTATTGATAAAGATTTAATTATTAAAGCTGCAAGAGAAACAGGTGCTATTATTACTGCAGAAGATCATAATATTATTGGTGGTTTAGGCAGTGCTGTTGCAGAAATTCTAAGTGAAAATTCTCCTGTACCCATGAAAAGAATTGGAGTTATGGACATATTTGGAAGATCAGGGAAACATGATGATTTAGCAAAACATTATGGGCTTAATTCAGAAAATATATCAAATAATGTTAAAAAATTATTAAAAAAATAATATTTGGTACTTAATTACTTTTTGTAGATTAATCTTAATGTTATTAAAACTAGACATAGGGAGCGAATAGAATGATAGCTATAGGCAGTGATCATGGTGGATTTGAATTAAAAGAGTCCATAGAAGAGTATTTAATTAAAAAAGGGTATAAAGTTAAAGATTTTGGTGTGGATAGTTTTACAGAAGTTGATTATCCAGATATCGCAGAGGATATTTGTACAGCTGTTATAAATGGAAAATGTGAAAAAGGAATATTGGTATGTGGTACTGGGATTGGTATTTCCATTGCTGCAAATAAAATAGATGGAATTAGAGCTGCATTATGTTCAGATAGTTATTCGGCTAGAATGGCTAAAGAACATAATAATGCTAATATTATTACTATGGGTGGAAGAGTTATTGGTGTTAATCTTGCATATGAAATTGTTGACGCATGGATAGAAGCTGAATTTATGGGAGATAAACATCAAGTTAGAGTAGATAAAATACATTCATTGGAAAATAAGGAATAAATCTAATTAATCCAATACATGTAAGTGAATGTGCAAGAATAGGCGCTCATATAGCTGCGATACCTTATAATATAATTGAACAAATGGCTAAACATCCATTAACATATATTGGTATTGAAAAGTTTCTAAAAGATTGGGAAGATGTAAAATAGAATTAATATAGATAAAATCCCCTTGATTCGTTAATAATCAAGGGGATTTTTTTATAGGTATCTATGGGTTTTAGCATAGTTGGATATGGTCATTCCTGTTACTTTCTTGAATATCCGACTAAAGTAATATTGATTATTATATCCAACATATTGCCCTATCTCATAATATTTCATGGAAGTACTTGCAACTAGTGATTTAGCTGTGTCAATCCTGATTTTTGTTAGATATTCCATAATAGTATAGTTAGTATTTTTCTTAAATAATCTATTCATATAGTCATAATTAAAATGAGTTATATCTTCAACAATTTCAATAGTTATATTTTTAGAGTAATTCTTGTTGAGAAAAAATATCAGATTGGAAATAGTATGATATGTATTCTTATTCTCATTATCCTCGATACACGAATTAATATAAGCTTTTGCATATAGAATAAGTGTCTCATTGAAGATACATGAGATTTGAAGTTTGTAGTATTCTGTTTTGGAAAAAATTATATCCAGGGCTTTATCAAGCAGATTAAATATTTCATTATATAAATTACCAATATTACATGATAGAGGAACATATATATAAGAATCATCTTCTTTATATGTGGACCATATAGAACTGGATATCCAATTTTTTCTGATATCTCTCATAAAAGTATTAATCTTAGCAGTACTAATATGTACATTAGAAATATTAGTATGTTCAAAATGTATATAATAGTAGCTGCAAGGAGCTTTTTTATATCCAGAGTGAAATAATCCTTTTTCTATAAAAAGGGCATCATTTTCTTTTAAGTGATAATTCTTATTATCTACAGTTAAATATAAATCACCAGTTTTAATTATATACAGTATATATTCATCAGAGACTCTTTCAAAATGAGACCAAGGGGTGACATAATTAATGAAACCCATATTTATTGTTTTTGGCAGGATATTTGTTTTGATTTTGAACACAAGAATCACACTCCATATTTTAAGTCGAAATAGGATAAAAAATACGATTTTGTTTATTTTATTATAGCACATTGTTTGCTACAATACAGGTGTATTTTAAAAAGAATATTATTTTATAATTATTTATTAATATCCTGTTAATTATGGACTTTACAGTGTTGTCAGTCATGGATATTAACTTAATATTAGAAAGGGGAGGTATAAAATGAAGAATAAAATTAGAATGGGAGTAATAGGATTAGGACAAATTTCTGATACTCATATTAATGGTATTGTTTACAGCCATGGGGGAGAAGTTGTAGCATTATGTGATGTAGATGGAAAAAGGTTAAATGAATATAGCCATAAGCTTAATATTTCTGATAACATGTGTTACATGGGATATAAGGAAATGATTGATGATAAGAATGTAGATGCTGTTTCCATATGTACTCCCAATGATACTCATTTTGACATTGCTAGGTATGCTATAGAGAAAAACAAACCTTTTGCTTTAGAGAAACCTATAACGTTGAATAGGGAACAGGCAAAAATATTATGTGACATGTGCTACAGTAAAAATGTTAACCATATGGTATGTTTTTCGTACAGGTTCAAATCAGCAGCTAGATATGCAAGACATCTAGTCAAAAGTGGTTTTATTGGTAAGATTCGTCATGTGTATGGTAGTTATTATCAATCATGGGCTAATTCTGAAGAAATACCACTTTACTGGAGATTCAACAAAGCAAGGAGCGGTTCTGGTACATTAGGTGATATAGGGTGTCACATGATAGACTTAATCTCATTTATTGTGGGAGATATAACAGAAGTCTCAGGGGATAGTGGTACTATTATAAACTCTAGACGAGAAGAAAATGGTGATAAAATGTTACCAGTTGATGTAGATGATTATTTTAATGCGCTTATAAAGATTAAAGATAATATTTCGGGTACTATTACTAGTTCACGTTTTGCATATGGTAGAGGGAATTATCAATCTTTAGAAATATATGGTGAAAAGGGTGCAATAAAATATAATTTAGAACAGAAGGATACCTTAGAAATTTGTTATAGTGAAGTTATGTCAAGAGGATGCCAATTTGTAGAAGTTACTATTCCAGATGAATACAAAATGCAACAAATGCAGCAATTTTTTAACATACTCAATGGAAAAGGTGATGATTTAGCAGGAACGTTAAAAGATGGTTATATAAATCAAGTTATAATGGATAGCATGTTAGAAGCTGATGAAAAAAGACAATGGATAAAAATTAATTATTAGGAGGATAATGATGGAAAATATCAAAGTAACTATTTGGAATGAATTCAGACATGAAAAAAGTGATGAAAAAGTAAGGAAAGTATATCCTAATGGAATACATGAAGAATTAAAAAAACAGTTGGGTTCAGATAAACAATTTGTAATTAGAACTGCTACACTGGATGAGCCAGAAAATGGACTTGCAGATGAGGTATTGAAAGATACAGATGTATTATTATGGTGGGGACATATGAGCCACGAAGAAGTTTTAGATGAGGTAGTTGAAAGAGTAAGGCAAAGAGTGTTACATGGAATGGGACTTATAGTATTACATTCAGGACATGGTTCAAAGATTTTTACAAAACTATGTGGAACCAATACTGGAGAGTTAAAATGGAGAGAACAAGGAGAAAAAGAGAGACTATGGGTAGTTGATTATTCTCATCCAATAGTTGAAGGAATAGGAGAATACATAGAATTAGAGCATGAAGAAATGTATGGAGAACCATTTGGAATACCAGCACCTGATGAACTTGTTTTCATAAGTTGGTTTGCAGGTGGAGAAGTATTCAGAAGCGGTGTAACTTATAAAAGGGGATTAGGTAAAATATTCTATTTCCGTCCAGGACACGAATCCTATCCAACTTATAAGAACGAAGATGTCATCAAAGTAATCACAAATGCTGTAAAATGGGCTAAACCATTGAATTATCCAAAATCAGTAGTGGGTAATACTAAACCATTGGAAGAGATATAAATGAAAAAAATTATTTACTTACGTCGAATTTTGAAGATAAATGGACAGAATTAAATAAATTAATGGATTATTAATTAAGTAGGAAGGTATCTAGCTTGACAAACTGGCTTATAAAGTTTGACAAGCTAGATTTTATTATGGATTTCTTTACAATAGAAATTAAATTACATAAAAATATAAAAAACAATGAAATAATATTGCATAATTCTATAAAAGCTTATATAATTATAATGAACAAAAAATAGGGATAAATAACAGCAAGAATCCTATTAAGAAATGATTTACAAATCATCATAATATAATATAATAAATATATAAGGTCAAACGAAATCACATTAATGATGCAAAAAAACTTAATTAGAAAGAGTGATATTATGGGTTGTTTATCAATAATTAATCAGTTATCTGAAGAATTTACTGTTTCAGAGAGTAAAATATCTAATTATATACTTAAGAACACTAACAAAGTATTGGGATTAAATGCCAATGAACTTGCAAAAATAAGTAAAGTATCGCCTGCATCTGTTGTGAGATTTACTAGGAAATTAGGATATGATAGCTATAGTGAAATGATGATTCAGCTTGCCAGAGATGTTGAATCTCAAAATAGTGAATATCTAGACTTTCTTTTGCATTCAGATGATAGTTTTGAAGAGATGACTAAAAAAGTTATGCTTAACATTACATCCACATTGAATGAGACTTATAATCTAATAAAACCAAAACAATTAGAAGCTGCAATTGATGTACTCAGGAAAGCCGAAACCATATATCTATTTGGAATAGGTGCCTCAGGTATCGTAGCCGAGGACATGCTTCAAAAACTTGTAAGAATAAATAAAAAATGTGTATATTATCCGGACTATAACCTTGGAGTAGCCAGTTCTGTTCATATTACAGATAAGGATGCAGTAGTTGCATTTTCATATGGTGGGAAAACCAAGGAAGTTAATATAGCAGTACAGACTGCAAAGAGTAAAGGTGCTAAGTGTATAGCAGTTACCAAGTGTGGCAAATCACCTTTATCAACTATAGCAGATATGTGTTTGCTTTTACCTAATAGAGAAAATGAAATACGAATTGGAGCAGTACAATCTAGATATGCTCAATTATTTATTGTGGACTTATTATTTGTTGGAGTAGTTAAAGATAACTTTGACAAAAATGAGGAGTATCTACAAAAAACAAGAGAAATAATAGGTCAATTAAGATTATAAATCAGATTTAAATATTACCCTGCAAACAGGAATTTACAGCTTATGCAGGGTAATATAATAGATAATTATTGAAATAATATTTCACATAATACAAATAAAGGTTGAAATCAGATTCTATATACTATATAATAAATATACTAGAAATATTCAAAATAATAACTTGTGTTAGGATTAAAGGTGATACTTATATGCAATATATTATAGGAGTTGATGCAGGAGGCACCAAAACAAGTTGTGAAGCTTATAGTCTTGGAGGCAAACTTTTATCTAGTTCAACTAGTTCTTTCGGTAGTGTTGTTGTAGATAAGAATGAGGCTCTATGGAATATTAAAACAGGAATAGATGAATGTATGAGTTCCTTGACAGCTTCAGAATGTAAAGGGATTGTAATTGGTGCAGCTGGAGCAGAAACAGGTAATGCATTAGAAGAGATAAAATCTTATCTGACTAAATATTACGATACTAAAATTATTGTGACTAATGACGCAAAACTAGCTATGTATGGTTATTTAGAAGGAAAAGATGGAATATTACTTATTTCTGGAACAGGTTCAATTGGTTATGGAAAGAAAAGTAACACTATTGAAAGATGTGGTGGCTGGGGACATTTAATTGATGATAAAGGTAGTGGATATTATATTGCAATGGAAGCTATAAGATGTATTGTAAAAGAGCGAGATGAAAAGAGAGAATTCAGTAATCTAAGCAAGAAGATATTAAAACATATGGGCATTGACGAAATAAAATATCTTATTGACTTTGTTTATAATTCTCCAAAAGGGCAAATTGCTTCCATAGTACCTGTAATATTGAACGAAGCTGAAAATAATGATAAAACAGCTATAGATATCTTAGTAAGGGCAGGGCAATGTTTATTTGATATAATAAAGACTTTATACAACTCTATGGATTTCAAAAATGATTACATAACATTTTCAGGAAGTATAATGAAGATACCGCTAGTTAAAAATACCGTAATTCATAGAATGAAAAACGAATTACCCAATTTACAATTGTTAGACAAAGAATGTTCTCCTACTATTGGAGGATATTACATATTTATTGAAGAGAGTTCTATCTAGCCTTGGAGGAGTTATAAAAATGAGCATTAAAGTTAAAAACGGAATAGACAATATTAATAACATAAATAATTTATTAAAGGGTAAAAAAATAGGGCTTATAACTAATCCAACAGGTGTAGATAAGAATCTAGAGGCAACAATTGATATTATTGACAGGGACTATAATCTTTGTTGCCTCTATTCTCCAGAACATGGAGTAAGAGGGAATGTACAAGCAGGGGCGAAAGTTGAATCATATGTGGATGAAGATACTAATAAACCTGTATATTCCTTATATGGTAAGAATAAGCGTCTTTCAGGTGATATGTTAAAAGATATAGATATGGTCATATTTGATATTCAAGATGTAGGAGCTAGATTTTATACATATCTATATACAATGACATATGCTATGGAAGGGTGCCGAGATAAAGGAATACCTTTTGTAGTATTAGATAGAATCAATCCATTAGGCGGAACTAAAGTTGAGGGAACTTTATTAGATGAAAGATTTCAATCTTTTGTAGGAAAATATTCTATACCTACAAGATATTCTTTGACCATAGGGGAGTTTGCTAAGCTGATAAATGCTCAGAAAAATATTAATTGTGATTTGACAGTTGTGCCTTGCACAGGGTGGAAGAGAGAAATGTATTATGATGAAACAGATCTACAGTGGATTATGCCATCACCTAATATACCAACAATCCAATCTGCATTGGTATACATAGGTACCTGTGTTTTTGAGGGAACTAATGTTTCAGAAGGGAGAGGGACAACGAAACCTTTTGAAATAATAGGGGCACCTTGGCTTGATACTATCAAAGTTATTGAAGCCATGAACAAAAAAAGTTTGAAAGGTGTAAAATTCAGACAAACGTATTTTAAGCCTACTTTCTCTAAGTATAAGGATATGGACTGCAAAGGAATACAGATACATGTAATGGACAGAAATAGTTTTGAACCTTTTAAGACCGGTTTATACTTATTGGATGAGATTAAAAATAGCAATAAAGAATTTGAATGGTTAAAACCTTTCAAAGAAGGTGGGCATCATTTCATTGATCTTCTACTTGGGACTGATGAAATAAGAGAGAAAGATTTTCATGTAGAGAAATTCATTGAAAAACAGAGTGAGCGTGTTATGGATTTTGATAAAGTACTAAAGAAATACTATCTTTATCGTTAAGGGAATAATCCTTATAACATAAATTATAGAACCTGATAAATAAAGGTTCTTTTTTTTATGTTTTGAAAGTTATTATTTTGTGTAAATAATATGAATAGCCAATAGCTATGTTTAAGTAGAAGAAAAGATATATCTAGTATTGATATATAATATATCTATATTCGATATATGGAGGTCTTAGAAATGGCAAGAAAACAACTCCAAAATTTAACAGAACCTATGTATTATATCCTTCTTAACTTAATTAAGCCGATTCATGGATACGGTATAATGAAAAATATAAAAGAAATGACAGAAGGTAGAGTAAAGGTAGGGGCAGGAACCTTATATTCACTCTTATCTAGGTTTGAAAAAGAAGATATTGCTATGAGAGTATCTACGGAAGAAAGTAAAAAGATATATAAGCTTACTGATAAAGGAAGGCACATATTAAGACAAGAACATGATAGATTAAAACAATTGGTAGCAGATGGCGATTTGCTGTTAGGAGATGATAAAAATGAGTAAAGACACTAAAAAAGTAATTAGGCTTAATTCTATCACAGAGTATAAAACTCTAGAAAAATATCTTGAAAAGAAAGCAGCTAGGGGACTGATGCTTTGTGAGATTAAAAGGAATACACTTGTATTTAAGAAAACTACTCCTAGGATGTTAATATTTAATGTCAGCCTTTTTTATCATTCGACACCATTTGATTATCCAAATTATGAAAAGGAAAAAGATTATAGAGAGTTATGTGAAGATAGTGGATGGGAATATTGTACAAGTAATGAAATATATCAGATCTTTTATAAAGAGAAGAATGTAGATGCCGTACCAATACATACTGATAGTGAAGAAGAATATAGAATAATTAAGAATATATTTCTAAAAACAGATTTTATTTCTATGCTTGTTATAGCTCTAATGTTAGTCATGGGACTTGTTCAAGCACTGAACTTTGACTATAGTGATTTGTTTAGTAATATCTCATTATTTGTTATAATATCTCCTGTTTTTTTATTACTAATTATTTTGTTTTTGTATATACCAACACTAATCTGGTTCATAAGAAATAAGATTAATGTAGCTAGAGGTAATGAATTAGTTTATATATCCTATAGAACCAAGTTGGTTTTAACGGTAATGACATGGATTTTGATTGCGGTATATATAATTTGTACTTTTTTAGCTGTTACTGATGGTTATATAAATATTAAGGGAGTAATAGCTTTTATTCCTGCTATTATTGTTTTTATAGTTGGAAGGTATTGTGACAAAAGAATCAAAACAAAGAAAAATACCCGTAAACATAATATTATATTGGTTTTGACGGTTAGTATAATAACGGCTATTATTTTTACAGCTAGTATTACAATGGGCATTATGCTTAATTTTAGAAGTTTTGAAAACAATGATGATGTTCCTGAACAAATAACAGTTTTGAAACTTTCGGATTTTGGTACCATGGATGAGCCAAAAAGATTTCATACCTATAAAAAATCAAGTATATTGGTTCCTGTATATGTTGAGTATTATGAAAGTCTTGGAAGAAAAGGGAAAGAGAATGAAATTACGACTGTAAGTACTACATTCATTGAATGTAGAGATAAGAGCATAGCAGATTATGTCTTTGATGGATATATGAAAGAACAGCAAAAATGGCTGGAAAGAACAATATTGGAGTATAAAGAATATGGTGAATTAGAAAAAGCTAAGGAAGAAGAGGATAATATTAGTAAAATCTACAATGATTTATGGAAAGTGGACAGAGGATACTATTTAACAGATAATAAATCAAGAATTATAGTTCAAAAAGATAATATTATATATATCCTTGAGAGCGACGTTGATTTTTCAGAAGAAGAAATAATCAATAACTGTAAACGAAAATTACATTTATAGAATAAGTATTTATGATATACAGTTAATCGTATTTATTTATCATTACTGAGTCGATAGGTAATATAGTTAATGCCAATTAAATAAAGATGCAGAGACATGATTTCTCTGTATCTTTATTTATTAGTCTAGTTTCAATATTACAAGTTATCATAGCATCCTACATTTTTATGTAGATATTATTTCATTTAAAGTGAGTTCTTTTTTAGATAATCGATTAATGTATCAACTGTAGTGAAAGCCATACCTGTTACTGTATCTGCACATCCATAATACAAGGATATCTTTCCAGTATCAGCATCTGTAAGCGCGGCACATGGGAATATAACATTTGGTACATCACCGATGCATTCATAATCTGTTATTGGTGTCATTATATAATCTTTGGATCTGTATTTTACTTTCCATGGTTCATTGATATCAAGCAACGCACAACCCATTCTATAGACAAATCCATTACATGTTGTAATAACTCCGTGATATATTAATAACCATCCTTCATCTGTTTCAATTGGAATTGGCCCAGGTCCTATTTTAGTAGACTGCCAAGCTGAATCATTACCAGGTATAGTAGCCATAACATGACGGTGGTGACCCCAATATTCCAAGTTGTTACTTTGACTATAAAATATATCTCCAAAAGGTGTATGCCCATTGTCACTAGGTCTACTGAGCATAGCATATTTTCCATTTATTTTTCGAGGGAAAAGTACACCGTTTCTATTGAAAGGAAGAAAAGCATTTTCCATCTGAAAGAATTCTTTGAAGTCGAATGTATATCCTATACCTATTGTAGGACCATGATAACCGTTACACCATGTAATGTAATATCTATCTTCTATGAAGCAGATTCTTGGGTCGTAACGAAATTCTTTATTCAATATTTCTATATTGTCAC
The DNA here is from genome assembly GCF_054408565.1 of Vallitalea sediminicola. Classification (NCBI taxonomy): domain Bacteria; kingdom Bacillati; phylum Bacillota; class Clostridia; order Lachnospirales; family Vallitaleaceae; genus Vallitalea; species Vallitalea sediminicola. The sequence goes on along the minus strand of NZ_BTPT01000044.1, from coordinate 66,779 downwards.
TCTTGAATATAATAGGTTCATGTTCTATTTCCCAATTAACACCATCTTTACTAAACCCTGCAAAAATATCCATACTAACTGATTTGCTATCACAGCGAAAAGCACCTGCATAACCGTCTTTGAATGGTACAACTGCACTATTAAAGATACTGTTAGATGAAGGTATAGCATTTCGTTTGATTATAGGGTTGTTCTCATACCTCCATATAGGCATTTCATAACCTTCAGGTTTTTCCTGCCATGGGATATTAGGTAGACTATTTCCAATAATTTTTGCCATTAGCATGACCTCCTTACTCTATTTACATTTGTAACCCATATTATTCATGACATTCTAATCTATGTAATCTTGAAGTCTTAGTTCTATTATGAATAATATGGGTTAAATTAAAATATTTTAATGGCAAGCATTAACAATAAGTATTAATCTTTAATAGTAATGACCTTCTTAAAAGATTAGTGACTTAACCTTAACGCTTGCCATAAAAGATTATATATATTACGTTACATATTAATAGGATAGATTATTTACTGAACTCATCAACTTGCTTTTGTGCTTCAGTAATTATTTTTTGATATCCAGCAGAGTCTAATTCTTCAGTAATTTTTTTAGTTAACTCTATAGGATCTTTTGCTCCTGTTAATAGTTCACTTCTGTATTTTAGATATATAGCTCTACATTCTGCTAATTCTGTTTCAATACTAGAAGTATTTAAACTAAAACCTATTAAAACTGAAGGGGTAGCATTGGCATTTAATTCTTTTACTTCATCCCATTGATTGAATGTGCTAATATCTTCTTGGGATACATTGAAGAAAGTACCTTGAGTATATCCAGCCATTGTCCAATCAGAATTGAATTTATGGACTTTTCCATCGTCAGTATATTCGAAGTTTTCTCCTTCAAGTCCATAGTAGAATGCATCTCTCACATATGAATCTTGATTCATTAATTCTATAAGTTTTAAACATTTCTCAGGATATTTAGTACCTGAATAAATACCGTTAAGTGAACCACCAACTGTTGTATTAGAAACAATAGTTTCTGATAATTGTACTGCTTCTGCTTCTATACCTGTGTTAGGTCCCCATGTTGTTTTTGCAGCAGATGGCCATCCTTGTGCAACAAATGCAACTCTATAGCCTGATTGTTCGTCAAGTGCTGGTGCATCAGCATTGATGATACCTTCCTTATACCAATTGTGTAATATACTTAAATTATCAAGTACATCTTTTTGTTCTAAAGTGTTGACAACAGTTCTCTTATCATCATCAAAACGAACTCCTAATGTTGGTAAACCTGCTTGCATAGTATCATAGTTAAAGAATATATAGTCCAAACCATTCTTATATAACTTGAAAGGAGGAATATTTTCTCCGTCTCTCACTTCTCTGAAAACATCAGTTAATTGATCAAGACTTTTGAGGTTTTTAATATCTATGTCATATTTATCAACCATAGCAGTATCCCATACTAAATATTGTGTTGCTGAACTATCTTTGTATGTTGGTACAGAGAAGATTTTTCCGTCTATTGAAACAGCATCCCAGTAATCTTTAGGAATATAATTGTATAGATCAGGAGTTGCTGTTTTCACTAATTCAGTAATGTCTTTGAATGTACCTAATGAAACTTCTGTATTATATCTTCCTTCATTTGTAAATAGTATGTCAAAGTATTCGCCAGAGTTGACGATTAGACTCTTTTTATCATCCCATTCTCCCCAAGGAATGACACTTACATCAACATGAGCTCCTATTTTTTCTTCTAGATATTCATTGATGTGCTTTTGCCACTTATCATAATTGGTTGGCATTCCGTTACCGACTGTATACCATTTAAGAGTTGGAATTTTTTCTTTACTACTATCATTATTTTGATCTTCTTTAGAAGTCTGACCAGATGTATCGTTATCTTTTGTGTCTGTTTTTTTTGCACATCCTGCAATAGATATCAACATTGCAATTAATACTACCCATAGAACTAACTTATTTCTTTTCATTATGTTTTTCCTCCTTTTTTTGAATAGACATAAACTGTCTATTTATATCATTGATTATGTATATATATATTATACAAGCATTGATTTTGCTAATATAATATGATATATCAATGTTATCCTTTTACAGCACCAATAGTTAATCCTGTAATAAAATATTTCTGGAAGAATGGATAGATACAAGCGATTGGTAAAGCAATTATAATCGCAATAGCCATTCTAACGCCTTCTTTTGGCATCTGATTTTTATATTGTTGTAAAGATACTCCTGCGGTAGGATTATTAGCTAGGTATTCAATATTCTTTTGTATATTATTTAGTAAAGCTTGTAATGAAATTAAATCGGAATCATTTATATATAAAGAAGATAAAAACCAGTCATTCCAATATCCAAAACTTAAAAACAGACTAATAGTAGCTAATACAGGTTTGGATATAGGTAATACAATACGAATGAATATATTCAGTTGTGAGGCTCCGTCTATCCTAGCAGATTCAATAATGGACTCAGGTATTGTTGTTCTGAAAAATGTCTTACAGATTATGACATTGAATGAACTAACTGCTAAGGGTAATATTAAACTCCAGATAGAATCTTTTAATCCAAGGAAATTGGTGTACACTACATAAGTAGCAATCATTCCACCATTAAATATCATTGGTATAAATACTATCCAAGTTAAAAAACCTTTTAATTTGTAATCAGGTCTTGATAAGACATACCCCATTGTTGTTGTAAGGATAACACCTATCAGGGTTCCTAAGCAGGTAACCAGAATTGATATAAACAATGCTTTTATAATAACATCTGCTTCTTGGTATAAAAACATGTACGCATCTAATGAAAATTCTTTTGGTATTAAATGATAACCATATTTTGCCAAAGATTTTTCTGATGTTATAGATATCATGAAGACAAATATAATAGGAGCAATACATATAATCGAAGCAATTATAAAAATAATATTAAATATGCCATTGGAAGATTTTTTTATTTTATTAAATTTTAGTGTTTCAGTTTTTTCTTTATTCTTTTTTAACATAATGCTCAATCCTCCATTCTATATGATAGCATTTTCATTATCTATTTTACGTACAATCCAGTTTGCTAATAAAATAGTAATACAGCCGGTTACTGATTGAAAGAACGTTGCTGCTGCAGTCATTCCTATAGGTGAAGCAGAACGGAGCGCAGTATATACATATGTATCAAGAGTGGATGCTACATTATATAACGATCCTGGAATGCTTCTTGTTATTTGATAGAACAATCCAAAATCTGTATTAAGTATACGACCTACATTAAGAATGAACATCATGACAACGATTGTTTTAAGTGATGGAAGAGTTATGTATTTTATCTGTTGCCATTTAGTTGCACCATCAATTACGGCTGCTTCATATAATTGTCCACTAATTCCTGCGATACTTGCTAAGTAGATGACCATGTTATATCCAACTGTTTTCCATAGTTGCATAAAAATTAGAATATAGGGCCAATATTTTGATTCCATATACCATTTGATCGTATCTTTACCAAAAAAGGATAATACGTTATTGAATACACCTTTATCCATACTCAAGAAAGCATATACAAAATAACTAACGACAACCCATGACATGAAATGAGGGAAGAACATCATGGTTTGATAAGCTTTTGATCTCCTTTTATTATATATAAGGCTTATCATTATAGCTAAAGTAACTGGAACTATAATTCCTAATAGGATGAAAATGAGATTATATCCTATTGTATTTCTTAGTAAAATAAATATTGTATTTGATTTGATAAGATATCTGAAATTATCAAAGCCAACCCACTCACTGCTAAACAAGTTGTAGAGGAATCCTTTTCCCGGGAAAGTTACATATTTCTTAAATGCTATAATGATTCCAAACATAGGAAGAAAACTAAATAATATATACCATATTAAAGTGGGAGCTGCTAACAATGTTAATTCAAAATCATCTTTTCGCCATTTTCTTTTAATTTTAATAGTATGGTTTTTTTTCTTTTTTGTTCCCTTAACTATTACCATAAACCATTTTCTCCTCTCCAGTTTTATTATATATATACTTTATCATATTTAACAAATAAATACAACTTTTTTTAACATTATTAAGCTTTTAGTTGTCAAATATACCTATTATATGAGGTATATTAATGGATTTTAGTATAAAATAAATAACTGAAATTGAAAAATATTGATGGGTTAACATATATTTTAATAAAATGTTAAAATTAATGTTAACAATATATTTAACATTTTTACATTATTATTTTTTTATACAGTGTATTAGTTATAAATAACACTTTACAATTGTTGTACTCTTTTTATCATTATGCTATAATCTATAAAGTAATTGTTAATGTTAAAAATAGATACCGTATCATTGATGTATCTAATTGTATTAAAACAAACATAGTAGTATAATGTTAAAATAATTTGATTCGTATGTTAAATAACCGTATTGATAGGGGTAGTATAATGAAAAAAATAACTATGCAAACAATCGCAGACCTACTTAATATATCTCGTGTAACTGTTTGGAAAGTCCACAATAACTATCCGGGGGTTTCTGATTCATTACGCAAGAAAATCTTAGATAAATCTAAAGAGTTGGGGTATGAAAAATTACGCCCTACTGATGATGAAGAGGATTATAATATAGAAGTCCTCAATTCTAATGTAGAGAAAACAACTATATCCGTAATTGTCTGTCGTCCAGAATCTTCAATTTTTTGGATGGATATAATTCATAATATAGCTAAAACCTTATCGTTGCTTAACATAAATTTGATGTATACATATCTTCCTGCTGAAGTAAAAGGGGATTATAGATTACCTGATATTTTAGTTGATGGAACAGTTCAAGGTACTATTGTATTGAATGTATATGACTATAATATATTGTCGTTGATAAACAACCTTGCGATTCCAAAAGTGTTTTTGGATATGGTACCAACCATACCAGTAACAAAACTTACTGGAGATTTGGTTTTGCTAGAAGGTCATAATGCATTGTTTGACATAACTGAGAACATCATAAAAAAAGGAAGAAAAGAAATAGGATTCATTGGTGATATTAATTATGCTGTAACCAATCATACTAGATATGAAGGTTATGTTGCAGCAATGAAAAAAAATAATTTAACTATAAATACAGATTTTTGTCTTGTTCATAGTATAGGTATATACTCATATGCTGACGAGATAAATGATTTTCTATCTAAACTTGATAAGCTACCAGAAGCTTTTGTTTGTGCAAGTGATTATATTGCGAATTTTGTTTTGGATTATCTTAAAAGGAATGACTATAGCGTACCTAACGATATAGCAATTTCAGGGTATGATGATAGTAGAGAATATACTCATCTATCCGGAGATCTAACCACTGTTCAAGTTAAAAATGATGCATTAGGAGAAAGGCTTGTTAGACAACTTTTGTATAGAGTAGAACATCCTGATTATCCAACTGAAATAATATCAATTCAATCAAAAATTCTTTTTAAGAAATCTACTGATTTCTAATTTCGTAGATACTATTACATAAGAATATTAAAATAAACCACACCCGGTCATTCATACACTATCATTAGATTGTCAAGAGCTAAACAGTAAAAAACTAGTAAAAATAACACAAGGAATATATTGCACATGTGTAATATATTCCTTGTGTTATTTTTATTAAAGTGGTACATGAATCTATTTTGAAATAAATACTGTAGAAAATTTCAATCTTTATCTAGTTAAATGATTGCGTATTCTACCGACTCACTACAAGAGTATTTGTAAAAGCATCATACATTGTAGAATCCGCATTTTTTTCTTTTTACTCCTAGGAATCCCCTATAATTTGCTGAAAATAAATCCTCTCCATACCTATCATATATATCTTTAAGCCATTTCCCTGTTGCTGAGAATACAACAGAATTCCAACAATCTCCTGACTCATGAAAATACTTATCTGCCTTTATTTTTATATTTTCTTTTATTACAATTAGACTGTTTTTATTTATATAAAGTTTTTCTATCATTTCAATTCCAAGTTCTTTTCCACTAACTTGAATATTATCATTTTCAAACGCTTGTTGCGCACACTTAACAACTGTATCTATTTCCTGTTTAACATTAACTGATTCAGATACGTTATGTACATTATTTGTAGTACAGTAATAACCCTGTGCTATGATTATTCTATTATCGCTTAAATCAATAAAATCTATTTTTTTATCGTTATTTCCATCTGTAATTCCATTCGTTGCTAATTCTTTAATATCATTTCTATCTAGGTACAACGCCATTACCCATGCAAGATGCGCATTACCTTCTGAAAATTCTTCTATTAATTCAGTATTAGGGGTACCGCCAACATTTCCGACAAAACTCACGTTAAGACAATATTTGGAAATAAAAAAGACGATTTTGTTCACGCTAAGGAGTAACAATTACAAAAACCCCATGAATACTTAACGTTGTTACTTCTCATCTTACTGGTGCTACCCTTTAAAAAATAATCAATAATCTAAAGTTCCTAAAATATTTTATTTTATGTCGTGTTAATGTCGTGTTGGATAATGTTATGATATATTCAAGTCAAACAAATTGGTTATATTATATAAAATCGCGATTTATATATACAAATTAAAAAAGAAAGAAGGAAAAAGTATGTCAAACACAAGATGGGCTTTAAGAGACGCTGATACCTATTCTACGTATCAAGCCACTGAAGTAATAGGTGAAATTTATAAAGACGAAGAAGTGGAATACCTTAATCAAAAAGTAAATGGATATGCGTATATTGAATATAATACTTCCAGTGGTAGAAAGAGAGCTTGGGTTTATGCTAATAATTTAGGAACATCTAAACCACCAGTTAAAATTATGAAGGATCCTATTTCTCCATCATTAAATTACACATATCCTAATCACAAAGATTATCCAGTAGGAAAAGGAACTCCTGTATATGCAATGTGTGATGGAACATTTAAATTTGGGTATTATTGGGGTAAATTAAAAGAAGATAGTTCATACTCTTATATCAGTTTAGGTCGAGGATTCAGATTAACTCCTGATTCGGGTTGGCAAACTGCAGATGGAAGAAAAGCTTCATATATTGAATACGGTCACTTATCAAAACTTAATGGATATTCAACGCCAGATTATGTTGAAAGATGTCCAAACTCAACATATAGTAATTGTGTTGAGGCAAATGTTAAAACACTAGCTACGAAACATGTGCAATGTGGAGAACTCATTGGATATAGCGGTAATTCAGGAAATACATTAGGGGCAAATGGTCTACACTTACACATCCGCCTTAAGTAATACATAAAAATAAAGAGCTATTCACAAGTTATAAAATGAATAGCTCTTTATTTTATACCCTCAATTATTCTAATATCATTAATATTTATAATTATTGAGTTAATAGCTTATTATTTTACATGATTTGTACATAAATGGCAAAACATTATCGTCTGTTAAAATAAATTGTATAGTAACCTTTTCTGTCATATCTAATATCTCATTATAATTTTCTTTTAGAAAAATACTAAGTATTGTTTCCTTAAATTCATTGCCTTGCATGTAATCCTTAGTACCTGCAGCATCTCTAATCGCTTTGATGTTCGAAGAAGCAAGCTCATATTCATCTACTATTTCCACTTCTCCAAAAAATAATCCATCAAATGTTGCAGTATAAAGTCCGGCTTCATCTTTTGAAATGTTTGTCAAACGGTAATATCCAGATCTCATAGTATCTCCTGGTTTACAGATATAAGTACTATTTGAATATTCAAGATAGGAAGATTCTTTATCTGTATATTTCATTTCACCCCAATATTTATTTATAGTTTTTTTGAAATCTTCTTTACTAAATTCCGCAATATAATTTTGAGACTCATTTATAAAATTTAAATATGTATATAATGTAAGTTGATCCCAATCAGGTTGACTTGATGAATTAAATTGAGGCAATTCTGCTAATTCATATAAATGCATGTTATAATAATCAAAAAAAAGCCTAATAAAATCATCTGATAATTCCAGTTTATCAACAATAAGTAATTTAACTAAATCGTTATTCGTTGATACAGGTATTGAGTTTATGTTTGTCTCTTTTGAAATATTTTCTGATTGCTGGGAATCAGTAGGATGTGATTCTTGAGGCGGATTAATTTGGTTATTGGTTTCATTTTTTAAAGATTCACATGAACATAAAACTAAAATAAGTGTAATAATGGTAAAAATAACTTTTAATGTTCTCATTTTTTATACTCTCCCTTATTCTTAAATAGTTCCTTTACATTATTTCTGAAAATATATTATACTATATTTAGTTATATACCATAAAAATAATGTGAAATTGCAAAAGATTACTGTTTGTTCAAAATTATTATAACATTATTGTTTTAGATGTCAAAGAATTATAGTAACAGTGTTCTTTCATAAAACAAAAAATGATAGAAGATATGTATGCAACATAAGATAAATTATGTTGTATTCTAGTTATTGGAATGCTTATTTAAACCTTTGAGCACAACATAATTGAGATTGTACTATTAAAAAGTCAGTGCAACATAATTGCTTAGCGTGAGTTTTGTCGGAAATGTTGGCGGTATCCCTATTAGCTCTAAACTTATCTAAATGTCTCATATTATCTCCCCTTAACTAAATTATTATTTGGTAATCAATAAAACTCACAATTATCATAACAAATAAATTGCTATTACACAACTTAAACAGACTATTTTAAATATGAACTTTATATATTGTAATTAATTTACTTTTTTATAAATATCGCCATAAGCGACTTTTAACTGTTCTCTTAACTCCTTATTTTCTTTTTTTACCCTGTTTAATTTGCGTTTTAAAGATTCAATTATTGCATCCTTGTTATTTTCATCCATTTGGTACTTAACATGTGAAGGATTAGCTACTTTTGATTGTTGATGTCGTAATGATTCAATCCTTTCCTTATATCAGGATGATTATATAATGTTTTTTTAAACAAACCCGATATAGTTGCAATACTATTAAAATTTATTTTGTTATTTAATCTAATAAGCTTATTAATTGCCTCATCTACTTATTTGCTCGACCATATATTATGTTCCCTGTTTTAATAGTAGCTGCAATATCTTCATACAGCCTCAATAATTCTTCATTTTCTTTAGCCATTTCATTCCTTCCATGTTTTTTAGCTTGATCAATAAGCGATTTTGTAGAATTTATATGTATTTGGTACTTTTTTATATCTCCTTCAAATGCTCCTATACACAAATCTTTACATGGGTTACCACCATTACAAGTTAGGCAAGGAGGCTGTTTAGCAAAAGAGCATTTACCGTTACTTCGTTGTAAGCATGTTCCGTAGGATGTATCAATTGCATTTAGTTTATGATTAGTCCAAAGCATTTTGAATACATCTTCAGATATTTCTTCTCTTATTTTAAACCCTGTATCTAGACTAAAAACTCCTTGTTTTACTGCATTATCAAAAACTCTTCGTTTCGTATCATCAAGTAATCTGGCATATCTAATTGTCATTTCAGGAGAGGCGTGGGCCAACAATTCTTGAACTGTTAATATATCAGCCCCACCATTAATCATTTTAACAGCATAAGTGTGCCTAAATGAATGATTTTTAAAATGATATAAGTTTCCTAATTCATCAGTAATATTACATTTCCTTGCAAATTCGTTTAATTTTGCTTGAACCCATCCGCTTATATACGGTCTTCCTTTTCTACTACCCTTATATCTGATGAATATAAATTTATCAGGATTGTTATTTGGATTACTGTGTTTCTTAGATTTGTTAATAAGAACTGCAAGAATATCTGCTAATTTATTGTCAATAGGTATTCTATGGTTTTCTATTTTCATTATGGTAATACTAGTTTCTATCCAATATGATAACACTTTTATTCTACGTTGAGGCTCCTTAAGTTTTAGTATATTTTTTCCAACAGGAGTTCCTTTGTTTAAATGGTACAGAAAATCTTTGTATTTTTTCCCTTTACCAGAGTAAGTATATCTCATTAGTTGTTTAAGTATATTATTTTTATTCTCTTCTGTTTTGTATAGATAATCATAAAAATTACCAATCACAGTTATTGCGTGATTTACTGTAGTTTCTGATCTCTTAGCTTTTGCTGGTTGCATACCAGTTACTTTACTATTCCCATAGGGATTTCTTAACCATCCCACAAAATTAGATAGATCATTAATAGTAATCTGTAGGTAGTTCTTATCTATTTCCTGTAGGTATTGAAAATATAACTTTAAATCATAGCAATATGATTTTAAGGTGGTGCTACTTTTAGCTATATTATCTAGATGCTTTAAGTATCTAACTACAGAGACTATAGGTATACCATCATCATCAAGCAAGATATATCTACGCCTATAACCTTCTAATATTATCTCTTGTACTTTCACTTTTTCCTCCCATATCTTATTGTTTATATATTTTTATTCCAAATATATATTGTACATATTCTACTAAATATTTATGCTCCTTTTAATAATTTTCTTACATAAAAATTATAGGGTAAATAGTAATATACGTTACTATTTACCCTATACAAATTATACTATATTTAAATAGTGGAGAGTGACTGGATTTTTTTATCTATAAAATCATTATAATGTCCGTATATGATTCTTACATATGATGTACCAATGAAAAAGTATATGAGTTGTAAATTGATGATTTATTTTTGGGGAATTATTCTATATAATGAATATATGAATTTTATTTCATTATGAAAAATAACAACTATAGAATGCAATAAAGTAATATAAGAGGTGAAGAATATGATGAATATATTAATGATTATTTGTGATCAATTAAGTGCTACAGCACTTAAGGCATATGGCAATGATTATGTTAAGGCACCCAACATTGATAGTTTATCTGATAATGGTGTTATATTTGAGAATGCTTATACATCATGTCCTTTGTGTCAACCTGCAAGGGCATCTTTTTGGAGTTCCAAATATCCACATCAAACAAAAGTGCTTAGTAATTTACCTGATCAAGGGTTTGATAAATTCTCTACAGAGATTGAAACACTGGGAGACCTATTCAGTAAAAATGGTTATGATTGTGTACATATAGGTAAAAGACATGACTATGGAGCGTTAAGAGGTTTTAAAATAACGGATTATGAGCAGATAAAGAGTGAAAGAGAAAATCCTGCTATAACTGTTAACTACGAGACATTTTATGATGAAGATACAACTAGGAAGATGGTTCATTATCTAAAAGAAGAAGCTTCTGATAATCCATTTTTAGCGGTTGCAGATTTGCAAAATCCACATAATATATGTTCATACATTGGTGAAAATGAATTGGGTCATAAGGATTTTGGAATTGGCAAAGTAAAATTGCCTACATTACCAGATAATTATAATTTTGATGATGCGCCAAATCGTCCTGAATTTATACAATATATGTGCTGTGGTCATAGACGTCAGAGCCAAACAATTCATTGGGGAGAAGATGATTTCAAACATTATCTATATGCTTATTATCATTACATAGGTGTTGTGGATAAGCAAATAGGTAAGATATTAAAAGCTCTAGAAGAATCAGGAAAGAAAGATGACACTATGATAGTATTTTTTGCAGATCATGGTGAAGGAATGGCATCTCATCGCTTGGTTACTAAGTACGGTGCTTTCTACGAAGAGACTAATAGGGTTCCTCTTATCTTTGCAGGAAATGGAGTGAAGGGTAATAGAAATATTGACGGATTAGTTTCACTTCTAGATATATACCCAACACTAGCTGACTATGCAGGTATACCAACTTACAAAAAGGAAGAAGGCAGAAGTCATTATAAACAGATTATAGGAGAAAGTGATACTGCAGATAATGAATATGTAAGTGCCCAGTGGTATGATGAATATGATGGTTACATAGTTCCAGGTAGAATGTATCTTGATAAGGATTATAAATATACCGTATATCAAGAGGATAATAGCGAAGAGTTATTTGACATGAAAAATGATAGATTAGAAAATATCAATTTAGCTGTAAAACCAGAATATAAACATATTCTAGAACAATATAGGGAAAAGCTAAAGAATCACATAGAAAAGACTAATGATAACTTCTTCAGTCTTAAGAGTGAATACGATAAAAAATATAGACAGCATAAACCTGGAATGGAAAATCACACTGGTCCTAATGCGGTACTGGATTATTCGGAAAGATTGAAACAGAAAAAATAGGTTGATTTGATAATTATAAAGTAATAGATTGAAAGGTATAGATTAATTATTTGTTAGGTATACAAATATTAACCTATACCTTTTTTATGATTTTTAGTACTAAAAATTTATATATGAATCATTTATTTAGATATATTGAATTTTCGTATTTTATCAAATCTACACCCATCTACTTCTGGTAATGAAGGGTATTCTTTCTCATTTACTAGAAAAAATGTATCATCTGGAGACCACCAAAAAGATAGATTTAATTGGACTTCTTTATATAAACACTTTTTTGATATAATAATGTTTTTATCAATATGTGCTAGATACATACTTTTGTTTCCATGATTTTCATTAATACAATAGAGTATCTTTGTTTTGTCATTAGACAGAGTGTATGAACTGATGTTAGATGTAAACACTATATTTGTAATTTCTTCCGTATCAATATCATATATAAATATTCCTCTATGTTTTTCGTAAGTTCCCGAGAATATTATACTTTTTCCATCATTAATAAAATTAAACTGGCTTATATAATATGAATCGTTTGGACTTTTGTCTATGGTGCAAATTATTTCAGGAAATAAAAGTATTGGGTCGTCTATGTTCAGTGTTTCTGTATCCAAACTATATATACCTATATTATGACGAGCCATTTTTTCATCTTCTTTATCTAGTCCTTCATATATTATATGATCTCCTACAAAATATAATTTATTATTAGAAAAAGGATGGTTACTATTACTATCTACAAAATATGTCCATGTACCATGATTATTATCATAAGTTTTGAGCTTTCCAGTATCCAAATCTAAGATTTTATTAAAATCATCACTTAATACATATCGACCATTGTAATCTGCAAAAATTGCTTTATACCAACCAGTTATAAGATCAGTTTTGTTTTTTTCAATATCATAGATATAGATATTTCGATATTTACTCGTATTACTATTGTTAGTAGAATAAAGTATTTTTTTCCTATCTGTGGATAAGTAGTTAAAATTCAAATTTTTACCCGTACCTATTTCTTTTAATATGTATGTATTAATATTATATAGACAAAAATTATCTTCTGAATCTTCACTATTTTGAATTAGAATCATTAAGTTTTCGTTATCTATAAATCCATAAGTTTTAACGGTATTTTCGGGTAAAGAAATTGTAGTCCCATCTTCAATATCCTTTTTTATTGGGTTTGATTCATCTTTAATATTAGAGACATTTTGACATACATCATTAACTTCAACCTCAGTAGCTTCGTCTTTAGAATCAAAGCCACATGATGTTACAAGTATAGATATTATAATAATAACAGTTAATATTTTAAAATTATAGTTTTTCATTTGGTACCTCCGAACAAATTTTAGAGATATTTATTAATAGCTAGTTGTTACAATAATAGCAATTACTACCAATATTAAATGGACTAAAATACTAGTTGGTTTTGAAGATAGATTTCAAAAAAATAAAATAAATCAACGTGGATAAACAGCTCTGCTGTTAAAACACGTTGATTTATTCTGTCCATCTCATAGGTCTATGATAATTTTAATCATTTCTGATATTGCTTTGATTTTCTTGGAGGAACAATCTTTTAATAATGCATTGATTTCAGGACTTAGATAGTCATCTGATTCTGTATTTATTCCTGTTAATAAATAAGCTGGTGAAATGTTTAATATATTACTCATTTTTACGAGCATTTCTAGATTTATCTTTGCTGTTCCTGTCTCTATTCGACTAATATATTCTGGAGAAACTTTGAGTATTTCTGAAACATTTTCTTGAGTTAGCTTCATTGATTTTCTGCTATCTTTAATTCTCTTACCAATCAGTTTGTAATCTATCATTTTTATCACCCTATTCAATATATCAATAATAACTAATAAGTTTAACGAACTTATAGGTTAACGTTTAACTTATAGGTTATTTATATTATAAAAAATATTATTAACCTTTTGTATTGATATCTTCGCAAAAATAGTTAGTAGAATTAATAAAAATTCAAGATAAGTTTAAAGCTCCATTTTTTGTTGGATTCGTTCTATACCTACATCGCTTAAATCTACTTCCAAATTAAAGCATTTTTTTAGAGCAATTGTTCTTTCGATACAAGCATAACTATACCAAAAACAATTACTATCAGATAGCTGATCGTAAATATCGACCTTTGCATATAGTAATTTAGCTTTTTTATAATATTCTATTGCTTTATCTTTATCTAATAGTAGGTATAAATCACCCATTAATTCTACATTTAACGCATATTCATTAACAAAGCGAGAATTAATATCTGTAAATTCATTTAGTACACTCTGATGTGAATATATAATTGATTGTAGAAGTAATCTATAGTATTCATTTTCAGCATATTTGTAATAATAACAACTTATATTTAGTAGACTAATTGCATAGTAGTTAATAGTTATATAATTATTAAAGAATAAATTATTCATACTCTTATAATGATTACCAATAAGTTCATACATAGACGCTAGATTGCTGTATTCCTCCTTGTTCAATAAGTTTATTCTAGCATCAGCCATGAAATTATCTAATAGAACAGGACAAGCTAAATTGTTTTTTAAGCATAGTTGCGATTCTTTAATCAATGATTCTATATAATCTTTATAAAGATTAGTTGAATTTTTAATCATGAAAATATCCTCTCTTCTACATTAAATATATTATGAATTATATACCCCATCTTATATATTTATAAGATGGGATATTTAAAACTATTTATCTGATTGAGATAATGTTATTGATTTAAATCCAAATAGTTTTTGGTGCTAATTGGCGAGTTTTTAGATTGCTCAATTGCCTTCCTCCTATTATTTTATCAGAAATCAAATATATTTCCAATAATTAAGTAATTCAATAATAATTCTGTATTTAATTACTCATATAATAATTACACCAAAAAATGGATAATTTTCTATATAAAGTTAATAAAATCACTGAAAAGTAATAAAAAATTTGCCCGAAAACAAGAAATAGTAGATAGTTGAAAAATGCACATTTTAAAATATGCATATAAAAAAGTTGATTATAATTAATTATTTGTGATAAAAGCACATAAGTTGTAAATTAATGATTTATTTAATGTTTAATATTATGTATAATCCATGCGTATAGGAATAAATAATGATGCAAATAAACAAAATGCAGGTGGGTTTTTGGATAATCGCTGTAAAATGATGATTATTTTATAGTTGATGATTATTGTTTGTAGTGATTGTCTTGAAAAATATACATTCTGTAACAATATTAACTAAGCAATTGTTACAGATATGTAAAATAACATAGGAGGTATTTAAGAATGAGAACATTTAAAAAAGGGGTACTATTATTACTGATACTTAGTATGTGTATTATGCCGATTAACCAAGTACATGCTACGGATTCAAAGAGTGAGCCTAAATATGAAACTGAAGCAAAAAAACTATATGATTTTGGGTTCATAAAAGGCAGTTCTGAAGTAAATCAGGAGTTGGATTTAGAATCTTCTGTAACAAAAGAAGAAGCAATAATATTAGCATTAAGATTAAGTGACAATGAGCAGGAAGTAGAGAATTTGACAGAGGATGATATAGTAGAGCAATTAGGTAAATACACAGATGGTAATCATGTGTCACAGTGGGCAAAAGAATACGTTGCATATGCTATCAAAAAAGAAATTATAATTGGAAAGAAGATTGAACCTCAGAAAAATATTGATGGCGAGAGCTTCGCAATGATGCTATTAAAACTTTTAGGGTATGAAGAAAACGAAGATACTAAATTGCTGGAATTATTAGTAGGAGAAAAGAATGGTTGGACAACAGAACAGATTGAAGAGTTCGATAAACCATTAACTAGAGATGATATAGCTGGAATGATGTACAAATCATTGAATCTAAGAAATGCCAGTGGTACTTCTATTATTACTAACGTTATAGAAAGAAAAGCTAAAGAAATAGATACCAAGCTATACACATTTGAATCAGGAATACCAGATGACTTGAAATCAGATAATGAATCAGAGATTTCACTAAGCGAAAAACATTTCAAGGGTGGTTATAGATCACTGGAGTGGAATTATTCCAAAGATTCTAGTTTGGTATTATCAACACCTATAGGTTTTGAATTGTTTGATGAGAATTCTGGTTCCAATAAATTAGATACATTTGCTTTTTGGGTATACAATGAAAAGCCGGTAGATGATAAGTTAACAGTGGAGTTTGGAAGAGGAGATGAGGTTGATTGTTACTTCACATTTAATCTTGATTTCACTGGATGGCGTACTGCATGGGTATCTTACGAGAGAGATATGCAGGGCGAACCACGTGAAGACATGGATACAATGAGAATTAAAGCTCCTTCTAATGTAGAATCAGGAACACTATATTTTGACCAAATCGTATTAGCTAATCCTGTAGATTCAAGACATCAAAATAGAGATTTTCAAGTGCCTTTTGTAAATATAGAAGCTGATAACATGGCTAACAAACATTGGGTATCTCTATGCAAATTTTATAACTTGAAAAGTAAAGAAAAACTACAAGAAAAAGTTACTACTGAAGACATTGAAGGTTTTAACCTGATATCACAAAGATTATATGATAATCTATTCATCAAAAAGAATATTGATGAAAAAGCTATGGATGCCATTAGAGAAAAATTCTCTACTTATAACATAGTCAGAAATGAAGGTACAATAACTGGTAATTCAGTAGACCTGCCATTTGTAAAACAAATCTATCCGCAGGAGATCATGGATGCAGTATATATTGATTTAAGACATACCAATGTAAGAAAGCAATATACAGATATAATGTATAACGTTGCCAATATGTATCATTCCACTGATAATGCTGAGTATAAAAAAGAATTGAATCAAATCTTCATTGATATGACGGAACATATGTTGGATCAAGGATGGGAAGCAGGAAGTATACTTGGAACAGTACACCACATAGGCTACAATGTGAGAGGATTCTATAATTCTGTTTTTCTTATGAGAGAACAGTTAAAAGAGGCAGGATTATTAGATAGAGTACAAAAATCTATTTACTGGTTCACTGGAATGGGAAGAATATTTGACTACGAAGATAAAGAACCAGGTAATGTAGACATATTGAATACTACAATACAAGGTATGTTAATCAGCATATTGATAGAGGAAAATACTACTGATAAAGTAAGAGATTTTGAAGGATTCTCCGATTGGATGAATAGATGCATGATAACTACACCTGGTCTAAGCGGTGGATTCAAGGAAGATGGATCGGGATTCCATCATAGAAATGGATATCCAGGTTATGCTAATCCTGCTTTTAATGGATTGACTCCAGTTGTGTATTACATGAGTGGAACTAAGTACCGATTAGAAGAACAAGCTCATGAACTACTTAAAAAAGTAATAATGGTAACAAGGCTCTACACTAACAAATATCAATGGTTAGTAAGTCTTTCGGGACGTGGTGTTGATGGAACCTCAAAAATAACAGATAAATGCTTTGGATTCTTAGCTTTAGCAGGTACACCAGACGGTAAAGAAGAAATAGATTCAGAAGCCGCAGCTGCATACTTACGATTAACTAATATTAAGAAGCCAAGTAAAACAGCAAAAATACTCCTTGATAAAGGATATACTCCAGAGAATAATCCTATTGGTAACTGGACTATGAACTATTCTAATCTTGGATTACATAGAAGAGATGACTGGTTGGCAGGGGTTAGAGGTCATAGCAAATATCTTTGGGGTAATGAAACATATACCAATTCCAATCTGTATGGACGATACATTGCTTATGGACAAGTGCAGATTATGAGTCAAGGTGACCCAATAAACAACAAGGATAGTGGTTATAATCCTAATGGTTACAATTGGAACCGTTGGCCTGGAACAAC
Source organism: Vallitalea sediminicola (assembly GCF_054408565.1). Lineage (NCBI taxonomy): Bacteria > Bacillati > Bacillota > Clostridia > Lachnospirales > Vallitaleaceae > Vallitalea > Vallitalea sediminicola. Next base: position 48,646 of record NZ_BTPT01000044.1, on the reverse strand, counting down.
TACAATTCAATTGCCAATTGATGAGCTGAAATCAGATGTTCGTAATCTTGATGAATTTTCAGGATTTGAGGAAATGTTAATCTCTGATGAATCATATTCAGGAGCGCTTAATATTGAAGGGGAAAATGGTATGTTCGCTATGAAACTTCATGAACACCCTAAATATGATGAATCTCATAGAGCGAGAAAATCTGTATTTTTCTTTGATGACAGAATAATATTATTAGGTTCAGATATAGAGAATGATAATGAAAAATATGAAACACAAACAACAATATTCCAGAATTATCTAGCCAATAAAGATATGACTGTATGGGTTAACAGTAAAGAGAGTGTCAAAGAATTCCCTTACGAACAAGAGTTACAGTTAGATAAAGACTTTTGGGTAATGGACAATAACAGTAACGGATATTATATTCCAAAAGGTTATAATGTTGAAATAACTCGTTCAACTCAAGATTCTAAGAATCACAAGAATGGAAAAGATACAAAAGGAGATTTTGCAACTGCTGTCATAGATCATGGGAAAGCACCTAAGAACCAAGAATATGAATATGCAATTCTTGTAAAAACAGATGTAGAAGGTATAAGTGACTTCACTGAACAAATGGTCAATGTAGAAACTGCTTTATATAAAGTATTACAAAAAGATAGAAATGCTCATATAGTAAAAGATAGATTGACTAATACAACTGGTTATGCAATATTTGAAGCAAATGATAATATAGACAAAGGGATTGTAAAAGGGGTAGATACTCCAACAATGATTATGACTAAAAAAACAGAAAATGATATGGTTCTTAGTATTGTTGATCCTGATTTACGACTATACGAAGGAATAGATACTACTCAATATGATGAAGATGGCAATAGAAAAGAAGTTAGTATATATTCAAGAGAGTGGTGCAAAAATGAAAGTAAACCATCAACTGTAAAATTAACAATTGTTGGGGAATGGAATCTGAAAAATGTAAATGAAAACTGTAAAATAATAAGTAAAGACTCATCCAAGACTCAGTTGGAATTTATCTGTAAAGATGCCAAACCTATAGAAATAAAACTTAGTAAGAATTAAATGAGGAATACAGAAATATTATGAAAAACCTATAAAAATAAAGAGGTTTTCTTAACAAGTTGGGACTTATAATGAATAGTTATAACTCCTTTCTTGTTTTTTTTGTGCATTAATGTTATTATTATACTTGCATTATGAAGCGATTTATATATAATAGATAAAAATGGCAATAATAGGCCTTTTTTTATTACTATAAAAGATCCATCATTTTTTAAATAAGCTAAATAATTGATGATATGACATATATATTAAAGGATGTGGGAAGGATTATGGTACGTGGCAAATACAAGAAAAAATTGAATACAGTATTTTTACTTGTGTTTACGTTAATCATTGCAAGTTTCATGAGTATTTTTGTGAAAATAGTTATTGACCAGAGGTCTAAAGAATACGAAACTACCATTATCAATACTATTAAGACGACTCTTAACAATAGTCAGATAAAACTAGAAGTCATTAATAGTACATTAGATTTGGTAATGGAGAGTGATGAAGCCAAGAACTGGTCAGAAAGCGATAACAATGAGATGTTTTACTTGGGACTATTAAAAGTTCAACAAAAAATCAGGAAATCATCTTCCAAAGTTAATAATGTTAATTTTCAAATCTCAGCAACTTTCTTAGACGAAGATTCATTAGTTATTACACCAGTTTCCAGTGAAGCAAAAGAATATTATTTTGAAAAGAATCTTGGTTTAACCAAAGATAAAGTACGGGAGATCTACGATCATTTTCAAAATAAATCTAGTTATATGGCTTTCACTATCAAGAATAGAGATGGTTCTTCACAGATATGTTACATCACCAAGAAAGCATATAGAAAAAGAGATATATTATACTTAACAACTATAAATTACAATTCATTTGTTGAGGAAAACCTAGAGCAAGATTGGTATTTATGTAATAACAGCGGTATATTTGCGATGAAAGAAGATGCAAGAATTCCATCCAATGAAATTTTTGAGGCATTCCAAAATAGTGATTTAGCCTCTAACAAATTTATCTACAAGGATTACAATGTTTTTAAACAGTCATTTTATAATATCGATTGGATATTATTGTATTCATATAAAGATAAGAATGTTGATACAGCAGTGATTTTTATATACTTTATGATTCCATTTATATTACTTACGTTATTATCAATATTTCTATCAAGAGTTATCACCAACAAATTATATCGTCCAATAAAGGAAGTATTAGATGATTTCTTCTCTGATGATAATTATCAGAAGGATGTAGATGAATTCAAGATACTTAAACAAAATTCCAATATGATAAAAACGCTTAACCAACAGCTGAAAGTGGCTATTAGTGAGAGAAATAACCTTATAGTACAGAGATTGAACAGGGATCTGTTATTTGGTATTAATATTAATAAATCTATATACAAAGACCATCTAATAGGAGATGATAACTATTGTGTAGCTGTATTAGAATTCCTTAACAATCCTTACGAAGATGTAGATGACAATATTTTCTTATATAAAAATGAAATTCTTGCATACACACAAGATATCAACAAGCTTAGGTATGCCAATATCAATTACTACACATGTGCTATTATAATACAATGTGATAAAGTTAAAGATGCTATTGCTATGGTGCATACACTTCTAGAGACTGTTGAGATAGATTATGATTATGATATCAGAGTAGCGATAAGTAATGTAGCATATGGAACTAAAATGATTAAAGAGTGTTTTGAAGAAAGTAAAAAAATATTAGAATATAAATTTTTATATAATCAAAGAACCATACTGACGATGAAACAGATCAAAGAAGATTTAGACCGTAATACCTATTATTATCCTCTAGTAATAGAGAATAAACTCATTCATAGCGTACTTAATGGGGATATAAAGGCGGTAGAAATATTCAATGAATTGATTAATGAAAATAGTGCAGGTGATAAGTTATCACCAAAAGCATTTAAGAATTTGATATTTGCTATTATAGGTACAATTAGTAGAATAGTACAGGAGCTTAAAATTGATCCTCGTAAATTCCTAACGGATAATGATGATTTTTCCACTCTTTCTGATCAATGGAGCAGAAAAGATATCATACCAAGGTTAAGAAAGATATTAGAAGATATCTTACTGTATGTAAATAACAATAAAAAAGATAGTGAGAATTCTATTGCAGAAGAGATGCTCACGTATATACATGAACATTATTGGGAAGATATCATGTTAGTGGATATGGCTAAAAAAATGAATGTATCAGAAAAATATTGCGGCATTCTATTTAAAAAGGCTGTAGGGGATAATTATAAAAATTACTTGAATAACTACAGGATAGAAAAGGCAAAGGAGATTATGTACAGTAATACTAAAATAAAGGTTTCAACATTAGGTAAACAAGTAGGTTTCAACAGTTCTAATACTTTTATACGAGTATTCACTAAGTATACAGGGATGACACCAAAAGCTTTTGCCGAGCAGACTAAACACTTATAAGTAAAAAATAATAGTGAAGAGATATAGTAGATTGCAATCCTTGATGAAAAATGGATATAAAATCAATTATATCTCAATTTTTTTTGTCTATTTTTTTGGAGTTGGATAAATCACCATAATAAAGTATTGATAGAATTTTACATGTTGAAATGTGTGATTTTCTATTTTTTATTACTAAAATCATTAAAAAGCAATAGAAAAATGGTGAAAAAGTGGCAAAATGCATATAGTTGAAAAATGTACATGAAAAAACTATTGATATAATCAGTCCTAAAAACAATGTCTCTTTGTACAAAAAGTAAATGAGTTGTAAATTGATGATTTATTTTTTGTTCAAAACTATGTATAATTCGTTCATAAACAACTTTTGATTGTACAAAACAAACAATTGAGAAAGGAAAAGAAAAGGAGACAATAATATGAGCAAAACAAGTAAGGCATTACCCATGCATAATAAAGGATATGTCAAAGGCAAAAGAAAATTCACTAAACGATTTAGAAGAGATTGGGATTTGCTTCTTTTATTATTGCCAGGTTTGATATGGTATATTATGTTTGCTTACAAACCTATGATAGGACTTAGAACAGCATTTTATGATTACAATATATTTAAAGGCTTTTCAGGTAGTACATTTGTAGGTTTAGATAATTTCATTCAATTTATACAAGGTGCTGATTTCGCTAGAACGGTAACAAATACCTTGATGATTGCTTTTTGGCAGTTGGTTATTTGTTTCCCTATACCTATTATATTAGCTATAGCGGTTACCGAAATGAAGAACAAATTTGTAAGTAAGTTAACTCAAACAGCTACATTCCTACCATATTTCATTTCAATAGTAGTAGTTTGTGGTATGACAATTAACTTTCTTTCACCAAGTACAGGAGTTATTAATTTCATATTAGAGAAATTAGGATTCGACTCAGTTTATTTTATGGTGAAACCTGAGTATTTCAGAGGAATATATACTACTATGACACTATGGAAGACCGCTGGTTTTAGTGCTATCGTTTATATCGCAGCTATTATGGGTATTGACGGCCAGCTTTATGAAGCTGCAAGAGTTGACGGTGCAGGAAAATGGAAACAGATTAGGCACGTAACCATACCAGGGATTTTACCTATTGTTGTTGTAATGCTTGTACTGAATATAGGTAAAATGGTTAAAGTAGGATATGAAGCGATTTTACTTCTTTACAAACCAACAACTTATAGCACTGGTGATGTAATTGCAACTTATGTATATAGAACTGGTATAACAAATGGAAATTACGGACTAGCTACTGCAGCTGGGCTTTTTGAAGCATTTGTTGCACTAATATTGGTAGTTCTTGCAAATAAAATAAGTAAACGTCTTTCAGAGACATCACTATGGTAAGAAAGGAGATAAATCATGACGAAATCAGATAAACTAGTTTCTAGAAATGAAAATGTATTCAATGTTGTAATGACGGTAGTAGGAATAATAGTATCAATCATTGCACTTTATCCTATATTTTATGTTTTAATAGCTTCATTTAGTAAACCTATATTTGTTGAAAATGGAGATGTAATGTTTTGGTTCAAAGGCTTCAATCTTGAAAGTTATAAACAAGCTTTCATGAAAGATGGTATTTGGATAGCATATGGAAATACTATATTTTATACAGTAGCTGGTGTTTTTGTTAATATGTTTTTTACAACAACAATGGCTTATGCGCTATCAAGAGAAAGATTGATATTTAGAAAGTTTTTTACACTAATGGCAATATTCACTATGTGGTTCAATGCAGGAATGATTCCATTATATATGACTTTCAAAGACTTCAATCTATTAGATACAAGAACAGCAATAATAGTTGGATTCGCTATTAACACGTATAATCTTGTAATCATGAAAAGTTTCTTTGAACAAATACCAAAATCACTTGAAGAAGCAGCTTTTATTGATGGTGCCAACAACCTAAAGATATTCTCAAGAATATTCTTGCCACTTTCAAAACCTGCACTTGCAACAGTAGGCATGTTCTATGCAGTAACAAGATGGAATGGTTATTTCTGGGCTATGAACTTACTTCAAGATGATAATAAAGTACCTTTACAAGTATTATTGAAGAAACTGATTGTAGATAAAGTAGCTAATGAGACAGAGGCTGCAATTGTAACTCCGAATTCATTATTTTCTCCAACGACAGTTATTTATGCAATTATAATCATTGCAATAATACCTATGATGATTGCTTATCCTTTTGTACAAAAGTATTTTAAGAAGGGTGCTACAGTTGGAGCGGTTAAAGGCTAATTTTTACATAACGATTTTTCCACAGATAATGGTATTATTAATTATATAACTTATTAAGATATCAGCTGTGAAAAAATAAATTTGAAAACTAAAAGAAAAGGAGTAAGGATTATGAAAACAAAAAAGATATTAGCACTTTTGTTAACATTAACTTTAGTGGGGACATTATTTATTGGTTGTGGTAAAAAAGATGATAATGAAAAGGATAAAGATACACAGACAAAAGCAAAAACAACATCTGATAAAACAGAGAAAGAAGAACTAGAAGGTAGCTTAATCAGTTCTGAACCACAGACATTTTCAGTATTCTTAAACTTTAATAATATGCCTTTTAATCCTGAATGGCGTGTTTGGCAAGAGATTGCAGAGAGAACAAATATTTCTCTTGAAGGTGTAATTTCACAATCTAATTCCAATGAAGAAGAAGCTTTCAATTTAATGCTCTCCTCTGGAAAACTTGCTGACATTATTGGATTCAAGAATCCAGCTGAATTAGAGAAGTTAGGTCGTGATGGTGGCTTAATTCCACTTAATGATTTAATCAAAGAACATGCACCAAATATTCAAAAGATACTTGATAATGATGCAAAATTCAGACAAGGTGCAACTGCTCTTGATGGAAATATATATTATATACCCAAAAATCAAACTTTAGTTTCTGCTGAATTCTGGTGGGTTCGTCAGGATTGGTTAGATAAATTAGATCTAAAAGTTCCAACAACAGTAGATGAATTATACACTGTACTTACAGCTTTCAGAAATGATGACCCTAATGGAAATAATGAAAAAGATGAAATACCTCTATTTGATAGAGCTGGGTGGAAAATGCCAGATGAATATTTATACTTATGGGATACAAGTACTGAATTCTATCCTCGTGATGGAAAAATGACTTTTGAACCACTGGAAGAAAACTTTAAAACAGGTGTTACTAATCTTGTAAAGTGGTATAAAGAAGGATTAATCGATCCAGAGATATTGACTCGTGGTGCAAAATCCAGAGATATTTTATACAGTGCAAATATTGGTGGTATGACTCATGACTGGCCAAGTACAGGAAACTATAATAGAAGCCTTGCAGAAGATATACCAGGATTCAACAATGTAAGTATTGCACCACCGGCAAACCAAAATGGCGAAGTTATTGAAAGAACAACTAGATATCCAGGAGTGGGTTGGGGAATTTCTTCTCAATGTAAAGATCCTGTAACGCTTATGAAATTCTTTGATTTCATGTTTACAGAAGAAGGTTCAACTCTTATGAACTGGGGTATTGAAGGTGAAACATATACTGTTAATACTGATGGAACAAAAGCTTATACTGATACAGTACTTAATAACGAACAAACACCTTTGGGATACTTACGTTCATTAGGTATTCAATACCGTATTGGTATGTTGCAAGATGCTGAATATGAATATGCATTCATGACACCAGAAGCTAGTGCGGCTGCAAAATTATATAACAGTAACACTCAATGGTTCTTGAAAGACATGCCTCCATATCTTGATGGTGAGCTAGGATTAAAATATTCTTCAGAAGATGAAGCTGAATATAAAAAAATCATGTCAGAAGTTAGACCTTATGTAGATGAAATGTTCCAAAAATGGTTATTAGGAGCTTCAGATTTCGAAAAGGATTATGATGGATTCATCAAAGAATTAAATAAAAGAGGAATCGAAAGAGCTATTGAAATTAACCAAAAAGCATATGATACTTTCTTAGGAAAATAATATATTAAGGATGGAAAATTAAAATGAAGCTTAGGTATAATAACTTTTCAAAAGACTGGAAAGAGGGATTACTTATTGGAAATGGTAGACTTAATGGTATCCTATGGGGAGATAAGAATAAAGACATTCTCAGCCTTAATCATGAACGTCTATGGACTGGTAAGTATGGAGATAGAAAGAGCAGAACTTCATATGAATACTTACCTGAAGTAAGAGAACTTCTAAAAGAAAAAGATTACTTTAGAGGAACAGCCTTAGCTTCCTTGGCATTTGGTGGTGATGGGGGAATTTCCCCCTATCCACGCCAAGAAGATTCATATAAGCCTGCTGGGGAATTAGTATTTACATATGATGAAGAACAAGAGAATCTTGTAGAGAGAATACTTGATCTACATAGTGGAACAGCAACAGTAGTAAGAAAAGATATGATGACAGAAGTTTTTGCAGACTGTGTAACAGAAATTATGGTTGCCTCATGGGAGAGTAGAAATGAGTTCAGTGGTACTCTTTATTATGAAAGACAAGAAGACGGTGCCATAGAAGATATAATAATAGATAGAAAGCATATAATTTATAGTTGTAAAATAGATTCAGTAAGTAGTTTTAAAGTTATTGTAAAAGTAGATACAGATGGTATCTTAGAATATGGTAAAAAAGAAATGTATATCAGGAATGCTACCTATATAAAAACATTCACTAATATAGGAGTATCATTTAATGATATTGAAAAAGAACTTGGTAGTTATTCTTTTCCAGTAGAAGATATAGATAAGTTGAAAGAAAGACATAGACAAAAGTTCTTAGTAGCAATGAGTAAAACTGATATTAGTATAACTGATAACAAAACAGATGATTTATCTGATTTATATATAAATGAAAGAATTGAAAGAGTTAGAAAAGGAAATAAAGACGTTAATTTGATAGAGATATATGCAAAATTCGGTATATATTTATTGGTATCAGGTTCAATCTGTGGAGAACTACCATTGAATCTACAAGGAAAATGGAACTGTGATATAGTACCTCCTTGGTTTAGTGATTATCATTTTAACATTAATATACAGATGAACTACTGGTTCACAGAGCAATTAGGTTATCCAGAGTATTCAGAGCAATTATTTGATTACGTCAATAAATTTGCAGAAAGCGGTAGAGGAACAGCTAAATCATTATATGGTTGTAAGGGTACGGTGTTATCACTTAATGGAGACCATTGGGCAGTGTCAACACCAGAGGCTTATAATTATGCCGCATGGATTGGCGGAGCTGCTTGGATGGGACAACATTATTGGTGGCATTACCAATATAATGGAGATAAGACTTTCCTTAGGGAGGTAGCTTATCCTTTGTTTAAATCAACTGTAGACTTTTATATGGATTATATTGAAGTTGATGATAGTGATATAGCTCAGATAATGCCAAGTCAATCTCCAGAAAATCGTTTTGAAGGTACAGGTTATTTTCCAGTAAGTATGTGCATATCATCAGCTATGGATGTACAATTAGCCTATGATGCTTTTACTTATGCAATAGATACTTCAAAATTATTAGAAATTGATCAAGAAGAGTGTACTGAATGGGAACAAATACGAGATAGATTACCTGACTTCAAAGTTGGAGAAGATGGACGGTTGCTAGAATGGGATAATGAAGATAAGATTGAAGTTGAAAAAGGGCATCGTCATTATTCTCATTTATATGGTGTATTTCCATCAACTTTATTCAATTCCATTAATAGAACCGAGCAATTTGAGGCAGGTAGAAAATCATTAGAATATAGATTAGCCCAGAATGGAGGAGGTACTGGCTGGAGTAGGGCATGGGCAGCATGTTTATTTGCACGTCTACAAGATGGTGAAGAAGCTAACCATCAATTAAGCTATTTACTCACAGAACTGTCATCCTCTGCATTGCTTGATTTACACCCTAGACCTCCTAGATGTACAGTGAGGAATGATGATACTGAATTCGTTTTTCAGATTGATGGAAATCTTGGAGCAACGAGAGCGGTGCTTGAATGTATTATTCAATATTACGAAGGGAAGATATTCTTATTGCCTGCGCTTCCGACTTCATGGGAAAAGGGAAGTATAACAGGTATAAAGACAGTAGGTGGGCATAAGATAGACCTTACTTATGAAAAGGGTAAGATAACATCATTAGGGATTGAAATGGGATTTGAAGAAAAGATAATAATTGACAATAGTAATGGACTTTTAGACGGAGAAAAAGATATTGTTTTACAAGGTGAAAAAGGAAAAGTCTATAAGTTGGTGTAAGTTTTTTGGAAGGAGATTCATATGGCTAAGAAAAATTTATTATATATTTTCGCAGACCAATGGCGAAAGATAGCAGTAGGAATAGAAGGACAAGATGAGATAATAACCCCTAACATGGATAGATTCGCAACAGAGAGTAAAGTATTTGATAATGCTATTAGTACATATCCACTTTGCTCACCTCATAGAGCTGCACTGATGACAGGGAAATATCCTTATAGCTGTGGCATGTGGACAAATTGTAAAATAGGATTAGATGAAACAGTAATGTTAAAACCACAAGAAGAAACCATAGGAAAAACTCTTAAAAGAAATGGATATGAAACGGCTTATATAGGTAAATGGCATTTAGATGCAAGTGAATTGAACTTTGATAATAATCCTGAATCTGGTGCTATTAATTGGGATGCTTATACACCTGAAGGAGAAAGACGGCAAGGATTTGACTATTGGTTCTCATATGGAGCTATGGACAAACATTTAAATCCACATTATTGGAAAAACACACCCATAAAGATTGAGCCAGGGAAATGGTCGCCAGAAGTAGAGACAGATGTAGCACTTGATTATCTTGAGAATAGGGATAAGAGCAAACCATTCTGTATGTTTGTTTCATGGAATCCACCTCATCCTCCTTACGATAAAGTACCTGAGAAATATGTAGATATGTATGATGATATTCCTCTTAGAGTAAATGTACCAGAAGAAATGAGAGAAGATAAAGAATATCTGAGAACTATCAAAGAATATTTTGCAGCTGTTACAGGGCTTGATGAAAACTTCAAAAGGATACTTGATTATCTAAAAGAAAACAAATTGGAAGAAGATACTATCGTAGTATTATCAGCAGATCATGGAGACATGATGGGTTCACAAGGAATATATGGCAAAAATATATGGTATGAAGAATCAATAAATATCCCTTTCATGATTAGAGGAAAGGATATAGAAGCTGGAAGGACGGATTGTCTATTCTCAAGTATTGACCATATGCCGACTCTACTTGATTTATTAGAGGTTGATATTCCAGATACAGTACAAGGGCAAAGCTTTAGAGATATTATAGAAGATAAAAAGATGGACGAACCAGACTCAGTATTTTTATCAATGATTCCAGGAATGCCTGAACTTATTGAACCTTATAGAAAAAGGGGATTAAATAATAAGTCTTTCGGATGGAGAGGAATCAGGACTAAAAAATGTACCTATGTTATTGACAATGGCACTCATCCAGATGAAAAACAAAAAAGGTATCTATATGATAATGAAAAGGATCCTTATCAATTGAATCCAGTAATATTGAGTTCAGACGATGAACAATGTAAGAAGTATGATGAATGTTTAGAAGATTATTTGCAAGAAATCAAGGACCCATTCTTAATGAAAGGATTAGATAATAATGGTTGATATATCCAAGTACAAAAAGCCAACAGATGCAGAAATAGAGCAAGCATCCGATAATGCCGTAGCACAAGTAGAAGCAGACTTAGCAGATTTTACGTATAAATTCAAGATAAATGGAACTACAGATAACTTTTATGAACCTAATGATAATATCTCATGGACATCAGGGTTTTGGACAGGACAGATCTGGATGGCATATGAAATGTCAGGTGATGAAAAATATAAAAAAGCGGCAGAAATTCAAGTAGACAGTTTCCTTCATAGGATAGAGAATAAAATTGAAACCAACAATCATGATATGGGATTTTTATATAGTCTATCATGTGTAGCGGCTTATAAATTATCAGGTAATGAGAATGCAAAGAAAGCGGCTATATTAGCAGCAGATAATCTTATTTCACGTTATAGAGAAGATGGGAAATTCATACAAGCTTGGGGTAACGTTGGAGCAGATGATAATTATCGTTTGATTATTGATTGCCTTCTCAATCTACCATTATTATATTGGGCAAGTGATGTAACTAGTGATGATAAGTATGCTAAGATTGCCAAACAACATATAGATACATCACTAAAGGTTATTATGCGTAATGATTGTTCTACATATCACACATTTTATTTTGAACAGGGAACGGGGAAGCCACTATATGGTGAAACAAGACAAGGCTACAGTAATGATTCATCATGGTCAAGAGGTCAGGCTTGGGGTGTATATGGAACAGCGTTAAGTTATATGTATACTAGTAATCCAGAGTATATTGAAAAATTCTATAAGATAACAGACTTTTTCATTGAGAATTTACCAGAGGACTTAGTACCTTATTGGGATTTCAAGTTCAATGATGGAAGTGAGGAACCAAAAGATAGTTCAGCTGCTGCAATAGCTGTATGTGGTATGCTAGAAATGTCAAAATACCTTGATGAAGAAAAATCTAGGTACTACAAAGATATAGCGCTTAAGATACTAAAATCTCTGATTGATAATTATGCAGTTAATGATCCCAAGATTTCCAATGGTCAATTATTACATGGTGTGTATGCAAGAAAATCACCTTATAATCCATGTAGGAATAGAAATGTTGATGAATGTAATACATGGGGCGATTATTATTACATGGAAGCACTTATAAGATTAACTAGAGATTGGAAATTATATTGGTAGTAAAATGCTGAAAAGAGTAGGCTTAAAATAGCCAATATCATTTAGTACCAAAAAAGCATCTAAGACCCAAAAGTGGTTGCTAAAAAAAGAAAAAAGGCATTGCTGCCTTTTTGATTTAACTATTGACTAGCATAATTTATTTTTCTTTGAAGTTTAACAGCGAATATGACAGTAAGTATTGTAGTCATAACATCAACTATAGGTTGTGTAAATATGATGCCATTTAATCCTAGAATGCTTGGTAAAATAAGAATTACTGGGATAAAAAAGATACCTTGTCGAGCAATACTTAATATTGTACCTTTGAATGCTTTTCCAAGAGCTAAGAATAATGTTGTGTATATATATTGAAAACCAAACAAAATAAAAGTAATGCTGCTTGCTCTTAAAGCAGCACTACCTATTGCAATAACAGAGGCATCTTTACTAAAGAGACTAATAATTTGTCTTGAAAAAATCAAGAGTATAATTTCAGTTACTGCACAAAAAATGGTGGACCATTTCAGTGAAACTAAAATAGCTTCTTTCAATCTTTTATAATTTTTTGCACCAAAATTAAACCCTGCAACAGTTTGGAATCCTTTTGCATATCCAAATATAACATACGAACCGAGAGCTAAAACCCTTGTAACGACTCCCATTGCTGCAACAGCTGAGTCACCATAATGGCTTGATGCAGTGTTTGTCAATCCCATTGAAGCGCTTGATAATAACTGAAAAAGTAAAGTTGGTATCCCAATCTTCAATATTTGAGCATATATTGTCTTATCTATAGAAAAATGTTTAATCGAAATATGCAAGTTGCTTTTCCCACTGGATATATACCACACATAAATAAGGGTGGTAACTCCTTGTGCAATCACAGTTGCAATTGCGGAACCTTTAATTCCCCACTGAAATGTATATATAAAAATTGGATCAAGAACAACATTTAACCCAGCTCCCATAAGCATTGATGTCATGCTGATTTTTGTAGCACCCTCTGATGCTGAAATATTATTCATTGTTACGTTAATAACATTTAATATTGACCCTGGTATATAGATAATAGCAAACTCTTTTGCATAAGGCAAAATTGTTTGAGTAGCACCTAAAAAAATTAACACTTTATCAAGAAAACACATTGTTACCCCAATAGTTATCAATCCTACAATGATACTAGTAAATAATGCTGTTGAAGCAGTAAAATCAGCTTGTTTATTATTCTTTTCACCTAAAAGTCTTGATATGTAAGATGCAGAACCGCTTCCAAATGTTAACCCTAATCCAATAATTACCTGCACAATCGGATATGCAATTGAGACAGCACCCATTTGACTTGTCCCCAATCCTCCAACAAACATAGCATCCACAACATTATAAAGTGAAGTCACAAGCATTCCGATAATAACTGGTATACCAAGCTGGAATAATACTTTTGTAATATTACCTTCACTCATCATTTTAAGTTTATTTTCTTTTTTATTCATTGATATGAACCTCCTATAATTTATTTACGATACAGAGTATAGTAGCTATACACTTTAAGCAAAAAAAATATTTTCAACATACTCATTAACTGAAAAATGCTTATATAGAGATTTACCGTTAATGAGTATAGCAGCTATACACTTTGAGCAAAAAACATTTATTATGTAAACTTTTCTTCAAAATCTTCAATTTGCTCTTCGACTTTATTTAAAACATTCTTTAGGAATGTAATTTCTTCATTTGAAGCATCTTTTAATATATCATTAATTAATGTATCAAATTTTTTATGCAATTTTAAATGATTTGCGTCTGCAATTTCACCTTTTGAAGTTAATTTTATAATAAGTTTTGATTGATTATATAAATCAGCTTCTTTTTTTACGAAACCCTTTTTATTCAGTTTATTAACAATTTGTGATACAGCCCCTTTTGTTACACCTAATTTATTTGCCAATCCTGTAATATGAATACCCTCCTCTTCTTTAATTGCTCTTATCATATGTATTTCTGAGCTGAATAAAGGTGTATCAGTCCCATAATAACGAGTTTGTTTATCATTTTCGTTAAATTTGTAAATTACCCTTAATAAAGAATAACTTATTTTATTTTTTCGTTCATTATTTAAATTCATCATACTAAAAGAGTATAGTAGCTATACACTTTTGTCAAGTCCTATCTTTTATAAAGATTTTTAATTTTTCAAAACATATATTTCCTCTTAACTGGGAACATATCACTTTCCTAGGTGAATATTCTTTTGATGTCAATGTACAGTTTGAGACAGATAATTTAAGAAAGCTTAATATATGATGGGATAACTCGTCAATATTTCTTGTTGGTGTGATTCAGAGAAATATTGGCGAGACCCCTATTTCAAGTATAAAACTCTCCTTAAATTGCTTAACTAAATGACATTGTTAAAATAGCCTGCTTTTTTATGTTATAGAAAAATATTACATACAATATTCATATCACAACTTGTGTTAATAATTCAAATAATAAATACTAAGTTATAAAAAGTAATTTTATCTGTAAAGAATGATTATTAAATGAATGAAAGATGAAGAATCACTTTTATATACGTTAATTATGAAGTATTTGGTCATAAAATAATTAAGAATTGACCATATAACTTTACTTGACAAGAGTCGAATTATAGTCCATTATATTATAACAATGCTTAAAAAAACTAGATAAGGGGGATGATTTGGTAGTGATTATAAAATCATTTAAACAGTACATAGGTTTGCCGAAAGAGATCTATATTCTGGCTATTCAGAGATTTGTTAATTCGCTTGGTGGTTTTGTTTATGCCTTTTTAACTCTGTTTCTGAGTAAGAGATTAGGTTTACAAGAAGATGTTATTGGTAGATTTATGTTGATATGTTCTCTAGTAGGTATACCTGGTTCGCTTATTTCCGGTCATTTAGTTGATAGATGTAATAGAAAAACAATTTTGCTTGTTTCTAGAACTATATCAGCTTTCATTTTTATTATTTGCGGTTTCCTCGGTAATTCAATAATGGTTGTCTATTTACTAATTATATCAAGTTTCATATCAAGTTTTTCAGGTCCAGCAAGTGGTGCTATGACTGCTGATTTAACAACTCCTGAAAATAGAAAACAAAGTTTTTCTTTATTATATTTAGGTATGAATGTCGGATTAGCTTTAGGTTTCACCATTGCAGGTTATTTATTTAAACATTACACTAGATGGATTTTTTGGGGTGATGGTATAACTTCTTTGCTTAGTTTATTATTAGTAGTTTTTTATATAAAGGATACTAGACCAACAAAAGCTCAAATAGAAGAAATCAATGAATCAGATAGAGATGGAGAAAAAGAAGAAAAGGGTTCTATTATTACTGCTCTATTCAAAAGACCATTTTTATTGGGATTTGTATTAATATCTTCTGTTATAGGTTTTATATATAATCAGCATGGTTTTATTATGCCGCTGCATTTGGAGAAATTATTCCCAGATAATGGAGCAAGATATTTTGGTAATGTTATGACTATTAATACATTAATTGTTGTTTTATTTACACCAATTATAATGCATTTTATAAGAAAAATTAAACCAGTTGTCAATGTGGCGATTGCAACCTTAACATATATTGTAGGTTTTGGTATGATGGGTTATTCTAATGAATTATGGGTCTTTTTTGTTGCGGTATTCATATGGACTACAGGTGAGATTATTGCAACTACAAACACCGGAGTTTATATTTCCAACCATTCACCAGTTAACCACAGAGGTAGATTTAATTCCATAATAGGTATGATTCAAGCTGCTGGACGTTCTTTTGCTCCATTCTTCATGGGAATGTACTTAGTATCACACAGCAACTCACAGGGTTGGATATTAACTGCTTTTGTTGGTATAATCGCATTCATTATGCTTTGTGTTCTATTTTATAGTGAAAAGCGTCACAATAATAGAGTTGAAGAATTAAGCAAATAGATATAGGATATATAGAAAGGATTTATTTATGAAGAACAAAAATATTGATACTACTAAAGGAGATATTAAGAAAAATCTGTGGATATTGGCATGGCCTATAATGATAGGTAATCTGATACAGGTTATTTATAATATGACAGATACATATTGGGTAGGGAAACTTGATAACAGTACTGAAGCAATTGCAGCTGTAACAATAACATTTTCGGTTGTATTTGTATTAGTCTCATTAGCAGCCGGATTAGGTATAGGATCAGCAACATTAGCATCTCAATATTATGGTGCTAGAGAATATAAGAAAGTTGATCAAGTAACGTATACATCATTAATTGTTATTGGAGCAATAGCACTGATATTTGTTGCTTGTGGTATTATTTTCTATAGACAACTATTTGATTTGTTACAGACACCAGCTAATATCATACCCATTGCAAAAGACTATTTTATAATAATCATGGTAGGTATGATATTCATGTTTATATTTTTTATCATGAGTGGTATATTACGTGGAGTCGGTGATACGAGAACACCAATGATTGCAGGAATAGTATCAGGTATAATAAATATGATATTAGACCCATTCCTTATATTTGGTTGGTGGATATTCCCTGAGTTAGGTATTTCAGGAGCTGCTTATGCTACAGTGATTTCTAGAGTATTTGCTTCGGGTTATATTTTCTATGTAGTACTTAGAGGTAAAACATTCCTTAAAATGAATTTACGTAATTTCAAGGTGGACTTAAAAATTACAAAACAACTATTTAAAATAGGAGTGCCATCTAGTATATCTCAAGCAGTTATTAGTTTGGGTGGAACAGTTATAATGAGTAGAGTAAATATGTTCGGTGATGTTGCAATTGCAACTCACGGTATTGGAAATAGATTAGAATCATTATTAGCCATGCCTACTATGGGGCTAGCTCAAGCGGCAAGTTCAATCGTTGGACAGAATCTTGGTGCTGGGCAAAAGGAACGAGCTTTTAAAAGTGGTCAATATGCTATGAAGTTTTCCTTTATTATCCTAATAATAATGGGGGCTATATTTGCTATTTTCCCTACTGTATTCTTTGATGTATTTTCAGATGATACGCAAGTAATTGAGATGGGACGTTACTATATATATGGAGTAACACTATTATATGCATTTGTAGGTTGTAGAATTGTTATGTCCAATGTTTTTCAAGGTGCAGGAGCCGCTTCGGTGTCAATGTGGTTAAGCCTTATCTGTTTATGGGCATTCAGAGTTCCGCTTTCTTATGCACTATCCTATACTCCATTAGGGATAAAAGGAGTTTGGTTAGGTGTTGGATTATCATTCATTGTTAGTTTCTTTTTTATGTATTATTTCTATAAAAAAGGTAACTGGATGAATAAGGTTGTTGTAGAAAAGAAAGAACCTGTAGAAGCATAGCTTAACAATTGATTACAATATGGGCCTGTAAGGGCTCTTTTTTTATAATTCTAAAAATGTTATGTTATTACATTATTTAATTTTTATATATTTTCACACTTTAAAAAAATTATCATATGTGGTATTGTTGTATTAAAAACTATTGGAATAATATTCAATAGAATTTCTAATAAACGGAGTGTGAGGAAAATGAACCCAAAAAGACAATACATAAAGAAAAAAGATATGTATAAAAAAGAATTAGAAAAACTTAATCATAAAATTAATGTTTATGGTAATGTAAGACTTATTGTAATACTTGCAGGATTAGCACTTACTATATGGTCATATACTAGAAAATCATATTTACTGAGCTTGAATAGTTTAATTATTACACTTGTATTATTTATCAGTCTAATAATTATACATCAGAAGAATATCGATTTAAGACCTAGATTAACAGCTCTACATAAAATTAATGAAAACGGTATTAAACGTTTAAAAGGTGAATGGAAAAAATTTCAGAAGACAGGTGAAGAATTTATTGATGAAGACCATAATTATTCATGGGATCTAGATATATTTGGTAAAAATTCATTATTTCAATGGATAAACCATACCAATACCCCGATGGGTAAGAAAAAGTTAAGGGATTCACTTATAAAACCTAATAAAAATATTGGATTAATAAGAAAAAGACAGGAAGCGATAACAGAACTTTCCCAAAATATGGATTGGGTCCATGAATTAGAAGCAGCAGGTATGATAGAAGATAATAATAATATAGATGAAGGTGAGTTAATAAAATGGAGTAAAGATGTAGTGCCATTTTATCTAAACAACTTATTAGGATTATTTGTGAAGATACTTCCTATTGTTTCAGTATCAACTATAGTACTACCTTTTTGTATACCTTCTTTCTCTCATGTATATGGTATTATATTTATGAGCTTACAAATACTTATTGTGTTTAAAGGTCTAGGTAAAAGACATAGTAGGTTATCTACTATTGACAGTTTCCAAAAGCAAATAGCAATTTATGATAAAATGATAAAATTGATTGAATCAAGGGATTTCGAATCAAGTCTATTGATGGATTTAAAAAAACAAATGGAAAGTGAAAATGAGATTACTTCTAGTCAAATAAAGAAATTAGATAGTATTATGGATATGATAAATGTTAGACATGTACAATTCTATTTAATATTTGATATAATTACTCTATGGGATTATCAATGTGCTATTTCACTTGAAAATTGGAAAAGCAGGTATGGAAATAACTTTACAAAATGGTTAGATTCGTTAGGTGAATTTGAAGCTTTAGCTAGTTTGGCTACAATAGCTTATGAACAACCAGATTGGGTAATGCCTACAATAATCAATGAATATAAAGTATCAGCTACTAAGGTAGGACATCCTCTGATAAATGATAATGATAGAGTATGTAACAATGTTATTTTTGGCGGTAGGCATTCTTCTCTATTGGTTACAGGTTCTAATATGTCCGGTAAAAGTACATTCCTTAGAACTATAGGTATCAATTTAGTATTAGCTTATGCAGGGGCTCCGGTTTGTGCCAAAGAGTTTTGCTGTCCTCTTATGGATTTATATACATCTATGAGGGTAAAAGATGATATAGACAATAAAATATCTTCATTCTATGCAGAATTGTTAAGGATTAAAAAAATAATTAAAGCTACTAATGATGGGGAAAAAGTATTCTATTTATTAGATGAAATATTTAAAGGTACCAATTCAAGAGATAGACATATAGGGGCTAAGACCTTAATTAAAAAATTATGTAAAGGAAACACACTAGGACTTGTTTCAACTCATGATCTAGAATTAGCTGATTTAGAAATAGATCCAGATTCAAGAGTTAAGAATTATCATTTCCAAGAGCACTATAAAGATAATAAGATTCTATTTGATTACAAATTATATTCAGGTGTCTCCAATACATTTAATGCGGTATTTTTAATGAAGGAGATAGGGATAGATATATAGAAAGGAGAACCTCATGAGTTTACAGGCTTACGGACTACTAAAGGGTAAAGCAGTAGATACAAAAGAGGAAAGGGATAATAATAGACCTCATTATCATATTCTTGTTAAAGCTAATGAAGAAAATTATAGGATATCAATCAATATAATGTCCAATGATGTGTTATCTGAATTACTTTTTTATACAAACGAAAATTTTGACCATCCTATGACAAAGGTGATAACTAAATTACCTTATGGTTTTTATTTTAGTAATGATTGTTCTATTGACTATATAAGAGGTAATATGGGATTTGTCAGAGAGGATATGAAAAAGATTCCTCATGACAAAGTGGGTCCTAATAATGATCTTAATGAAAAACTTAATCATTACATAGATAAAGCCATTTCATCAGATGATACAGATATTTATATATATGGTTCAAAATGGAAAACTGGTAATTATTGTAAACCTGATAGAATTTTTGGTTTCAGTCCATCAATGGGTATGCATGATATTCATATGAATCAAGGTAATATCAGAAAATGGAAAAAAGATAGTGGAGTATGGCAAGATGGGTGCCTTATGATACATTATAAAGAGATAAACAAATGGGTTGGAATATTTCTTGCCTTCCAATCTCAATCATGGGATAATAATGATTGTACAGGTCAGGCTAACTATAAATATAAGAAGAAAAAAAGATAAGGAGGATTAACATGTATTATGGAATACTTAATTCGCCTTTATTTCCTATTATTGTTGTAGGAGATGAAAAGGGGCTATCTTATATACATCTTCAAACTAAATCAGGTAAAGAACTTAGTCTATCTGAAGATTGGATTAGAAATGATAATTTTTTTACAGAGACATTTAACCAATTAGATGAATATTTCAGTGGCAGGAGAAAAGAATTCAATCTAAAATTAAATCCACAGGGTACCGAATTCCAAAAAAAAGTATGGAATGCATTAACTAAAATACCTTATGGTGAAGTGTGTTCATACAAAGATATAGCCATAGCAGTAGGTAATGTTAAAGCATGTAGAGCAGTAGGAATGGCTAATTCAAAAAATCCCATATCTATTGTAGTTCCATGTCATAGGGTAATAGGCAGTAGCGGAAAACTCGTTGGATATGCTGGGGGATTAGATACAAAAGATGAACTTTTGAAATTAGAAAGAAAATATAATGAATAATGATAAATTAAGGGGCAGTTTCAATAATATATTTGACTTTGTTAGTCAAGAATGTATATGAGACTGCCCCTTAGATATTAATATGTAATTAAATAATTATTATTTATATAAAATATTTATTCAGAAACAATAAAGCTTTCAAATCCTGCCTTATCTACAAGGTCTTTTCTTTTAGTAGCATTTTTCATTTGTGAAAAAGTACCTGCAATAACTCTATGCTTGTTATTGTTAGGAGCTACATATGCGTCAATATTCTTGGCAATAAGTTCTTCTTTTAATTTAGTAGCATTTGCTTTTTGGTCAAAAGAACCTACAATAACTCTAAAATATTTTTTAGTACTAGTTGAAGTCTTGGTTGAGCTTGAAGTCGAACTTGATTTTGAATCAGATGAACTAGTATTTACTGTAGAAGAATTAGATTTCTCTTCTTCTTTTTCTTCTATTTTTTTAGTAAGTTCTTCCTTTTGACTTGTGAGGTCTTCGATAATCTTATCTTTTTCTGATAATGAATTTTCAAGTTCTTTGATTTTTTCCATTGATTCATTGTCTTCAGTTGATTGGTCAGAGTCATCATTAGTTGTAATGTCAGTAGTTTCTTGTTGCTTATTTGTTTGAGTATCTTCATCATTCACCATGTCATTTAGAGATGGTTTCTTCTGACAACCAACAAGAACTAAGGTTAATAGTAACATGCTTATTAATACTTTTTTAATCATTTATTATCCTCCTCGATATGATTATTATACATAAGTCAGGTTAATTGACATGAGTAATCTTACCACTAATAGTGAGGATGAATTAATCATGTGTTAATTATTGTAATAACTTATGTCATATTAGATTATATAGCAGATAAATGTCGATTTCAATAGTAGATATGTTTGAGGGTTGACTTTTTATGCATAGAACAGTATATTTATATTATTATATTTACATTTATTAATTTCCATGGTTTAATGTAATAAAAAGGCAAAGCGTTAAAGCTTACACTAAGGAGGCAACATGAAGCGATTAATGATTATTGACGGTTACGATTCAAAAATGAGTCTCATGGAGACAGAAATAGCAGTAAAACAGACAAAAGATTATTTTGAGAGTTCTTTATCAAAAGTCTTGAACCTTACTAGAGTATCAGCCCCATTATTTGTATTACCAGAGACCGGGCTTAATGATAATTTGAACGGTTACGAAAGACCTGTAAGTTTTGATATAAAAGAAACTGGTAAAGTTGCAGAAATTGTACACTCTCTAGCCAAATGGAAAAGAATGGCTCTTCACCGTTATAATGTTGAAGCAGGAAATGGTATCTATACAGATATGAATGCCATCAGAAGAGACGAAGAAATGGATAATCTCCATTCTATTTATGTAGATCAATGGGATTGGGAAAGAGTTGTTACAAAAGAGCAGAGAAATGAAGAATTCCTAAAAGATATAGTAAAGAAAATTTATCAAGTGTTTAAGGATACAGAGGATTTTTTGTGTGAAAAATATCCATTTTTAGGCAAACATCTACCTGACAACATCAAATTTATTACTACACAAGAATTAGAAGACATGTACCCAGATGTAGATCCTTCAGAAAGAGAAGATAAAGCAGCAAAAGAATATTATGCTATTTTTATCATGAAAATAGGTGGAGTGTTAAAATCGGGTAAAAAACATGATGGAAGAGCACCAGACTATGATGATTGGGAACTAAATGGAGATATAGTATTTTGGAATCCAATATTGAATAGAGCTTTTGAATTATCATCTATGGGTATTCGTGTTGATGAAGAATCACTTGAAAGCCAATTGACCATTGCTGGAGCAGGGGAAAGAAAAGAATTGAAATATCATAAGATGATATTGGATAAAACACTTCCTTATACAATTGGTGGTGGTATAGGTCAATCAAGAATATGTATGTATTTCTTAAGAAAAGCACATATTGGTGAAGTACAAGCCAGTATTTGGCCAGAAGAAATGATAGTAGACTGTGAATCTCATGGGATTAATTTATTATAAATTATTTTTTTATGTTAAATGTTTTTTGTACTAATTTATTTTTTATGTTTTTCAAGTATGAGTATAGTTATCATTTCTTTAGGAATATTTGACAATAATTCTTGAATGATAATAAGTAAAATGTATGTTTGTTACAAAAAATACTGGGTTATCCTAGCTATTTCATTAAAAGCAAAAAAGTTGACAAAGGGATTATCGTTAAATATAATAGTAAAAGTAATGAAAACCATATAGTATTGGTAAATGAGTTTGAGTATCTTTGGATAAACAATTTTATGGACCAGTTTCTCTTATAGCTTTCTATAAATATAAGCTCTAATTGAACTGGTCTTTTATATGGATTTTTTTAATTAAATTTATTTTTTCTAGGGAGGGTCAGACATGACTAAAGGACAATTAGAAGCATTGATAAGTACTAAAATGGTAGCTTTCCAAAGAGAACAATTAGGTAGAGGAGCTGAAGGAACAAAAACTTATATTAGTGGAGATATGATTATTATAAGGATGAAAAATGTTCTTACACCAGCTGAAAAACAATTAGCAATCACTGATCAAGGCAAAGGTTTAATAAAAGAAATAAGGATTCAGTTAGAAAGTATCATTCGTCCAAAATTAGAAGATTTGATGCAGAATTTGACTGGAGCAAAAGTAATAAGTATACACAATGATATTAGTACGAAAACAGGTGAACGTATTGATATGTTCATATTGGATTGTAATCTAGAAGATAGATTAAAACTAGATTAATCTTCACAATTTTTACGGATTTATTAATATATTAAAACATTGAAGCAGTTCAAGTTTTTAATATGATAATAAATGATTACATTGATATGATTAATAAACTAGAATTTAAAATAAGGAGAGTGTCATAATGTTATCATATGGTTTTTTCTTGGATTTAGCGATTATCTTACTTAGTACAAAATTATTAGGTTTAATAACTAGAAAAATACGTATGCCACAAGTAGTAGGAGCACTTCTTGCGGGATTAATACTTGGACCAGCATTACTGAATGTTGTTCATGAAAGTGATTTTATAGATAAAATGGCCGAATTAGGCGTTATAGTTTTGATGTTTTCAGCAGGTCTTGAAACAGATTTGAAAGAATTGAAAAAATGTGGAAAAGCTTCTTTTATTATTGCAGTATTAGGGGTTGTATTGCCACTTGTTGGAGGTCTTGTAGTAGCTGGATTGTTTGCAGGAAATCTAGCGCATATGACTCAAAAAGAATTACTTGAAAATATATTTATAGGAGTGGTTCTTACAGCAACATCTGTTAGTATTACAGTTGAAACACTAAGAGAAATGGGGAAATTAAAATCTTCATCTGGAACTGCTATTCTGGGAGCAGCGGTTATTGATGATGTACTTGGAATAATAATCCTAACAGTTATTTCTAGTTTCGCTGACCCTAGTGTGAGTATTGTAAGTATTTTAGTAAGAATATTATTATTCTTTGTATTTGCAGCAGTTTGCGCATTTGTTTTTTACTATTTGTTTAATAAGATGTCTAATAAGTATGGGAAGAAAAGAAGACTTCCAATATATAGTTTAGCATTCTGTTTGATTTTAGCCTACATAGCTGAAGAGTTCTTTGGAGTAGCAGATATAACGGGGGCATTCTTGGCAGGGATAATTATTTCTAACGTAACTCATGCAGATTATGTTTCAGAAAAACTGGATATTACGTCATACATGCTTTTATCACCTATTTTCTTTGCGAGTATAGGTATAAAAACAAGTGTTGATAATATGGATATGAAGATTATTCTATTTGCAGCCGTATTGCTTATCATTGCCATTCTTACAAAGGTAGTAGGATGTGGATTAGGTGCTAAGATGTGTGGATATAATAGCGCAGAATCTATGCAAATTGGAGTTGGAATGATTTCCAGGGGTGAAGTTGCACTTATTGTAGCCGATAAAGGAGCTTCTATCGGGCTAATGAATCATACATATTTTGCTCCGCTTATTATAGTTGTTATCATCACGACAATAATTACACCAATACTTTTGAAGGTAGTTTACAATAATAAAAAGAATAAACAAGTTAGTATGTCATAGATTAAAATTGGAGGCATGACAAAATGTATTTGGTATTATGTACAATAAATGACGAAAGCAAAAAGAATGTTTTTGAGAGTGTATTAACAACAAAAAATGGAGTACATAGTGTTTTATGGTTAACAGTAAAAGATGGATTAGATAAAAAACTTAAGAATACAATAATAGGTGGTTCTATTTCAGGATTATATGAGAATAAGTATAAATTGACAAGTTTGATTACAATGGAAAAGGAATCATATAAAGATATATATCAAAAGTTGCAGAAATTAGGACTAGAAGATTATATTGACAGTTATGCCACATTGCCGATACTAGAAGAGTGCAAATCTATTTCATTAGCCTAAGGAGTGCTTAACGTGAGTAACAGTAATAAAACTACGGATACATTGAATCATTGGTATACTCTAGACTTAAAGGTTATACTAGAAGGAATAATCATAGGATTTTTGACAGGACTTATTATTGTCGCATATAGAGTATGCTTAAGTCATGCAGATGTGATTAGAGATAGAGCTTATGAATTTATGTCTGGTAAAACTGGAATGATTATTCTATGGTTTGTACTATTGATTATAGTTGGAATCATACTTGGTTGGTTAATAAAAAAATATCCAATGATAAAAGGTAGTGGTATCCCTCAGATAAAAGGCTTCTTAGTTAGACAGCTTAGTATCAGTTGGTTAAAAGAATTAGTACTAAAATTCTTTGGTGGAATACTGTCTATTGGGTTTGGACTTTCATTAGGAAGAGAAGGTCCCTCAGTTCAAATGGGAGCTACTGCTGGACTTGGATTCAGCCGTATTTTTAAGAGATTCCATTTAGAGGAAAAATATTTAGTTACTGCTGGTGCAAGTGCGGGACTGGCAGCAGCTTTTAATGCACCACTTGCAGGTGTTATATTTGCACTAGAAGAATTACATCGTAATTTTTCCCCAATTATACTTATGTGTGCTATGGGGGCATCTATAACAGCAGATTTTGTTTCGAGTAATTTCTTTGGGCTTAAGCCTATATTTGATTTTACTAACTTAGAGATTCTACCTCTAAAATACTATTTGATGATTGTTGGTTTAGGAATAATAGCAGCAGTACTTGGAAAATTATTTAATAATCTACTATTATTAGCTTCTAAATATATAGATGGTTCTAAAAAGATTAAACCAATATGTAAACCAGTGATACCTCTTATAATATCAGGTATTCTAGGATTCACAATTCCAAGTGTATTAGGTGGAGGTCATGAATTAATTGTTAGATTGACCAATGAGAATGTACTGATTAAAGCTTTAATAGTTTTATTTATCTTAAAACTATTATTCACAGTTATATCCTACGGTTCTGGTGTACCAGGTGGTATATTCCTACCTGTTCTTGTCCTAGGAGCATTAATAGGAAAAACTTATGGACAAGTATGTGTATCAGTATTTAATATAGATGAAGTGTATATACTCAATTTTATAACTTTGGCTATGGCAGCGTATTTTACAGCAATTGTAAAAGCGCCAATAACAGGAAGTATATTGGTTACAGAGATGACAGGTTCTTTTAATCATCTATTACCACTTATAACAATCTGTTTAGTAGCACAAGTTGTAACTGGAGTAATTAATTCAGGAGCAATATATGATTTATTGTTAGAAAAATTATTGAAGAACAAAAAAGGTAATTACATGAAAGAAGCAGGCGATAAAAAAGTAATACTTGAAATTCCAGTAATGTTTGGTTCGGAGATTGAACATAGTAAGATTAAGAATATAACATGGCCTTCTAATTGCCTGGTAGTTGGAATTAGAAGAGGAGAAAAAGAATTGATTCCCAATGGAGAATATAAAATATATGCTGGAGACTTTTTGATCATACTGACAGATTCCAATGACGCAGATACAATGAAATTGGAATTACTTGATATGGCTACAGTTGAATAGGTATTTATATTTACTCAACTGTTTTACATATAAACCCTAATATAATTTAATAGAAAAACACCTCATAAAAAGATTGATTTATCTCTTTTGTGGGGTGTTTTTTGTATCTATAATTAAATGTTTGATGGGTTTGCAAGTGTGAAATGTAGAACTTGCAATAATTTAATGAATATGGTATTATCTTAATGGAAAAATGCAAAGGAAGGGTTTCGGATGGATTAACCAGCTTGAACCAAGCCAATAGCGTGGAAATTGATGGGAGAATATTTATGACAAAGGGACAGAAGGAAGCAAAAATATGTGAGGTAATTGCACGATTTGAAGCTGAATATATGGGAAGAGGTCCTGAAAGAATTAATGCAAAAATTATGGATGATGTTATTTTTGTAAGACAATGGGGTTTTTTGACGTTGGCTGAGGAATCACTTGCAGAAACTAATGATGGAATAGAACTCATTAAACAGATTCGTTCACGTCTTTTTGAAAAGGCTAATGATAGATTTAGGAATGTTATCAATGGAGTGATTAACTCAAATATTATTAGTATTCACTCAGATGTAAGTACAATTACAGGAGAAAAGATTATCGTTGTTACATTTGATGAAAATATCGAAGCAAAGTTTTTTGGTAATTAAAAGCAGAATTTAGATCATTGGAAGACAATTAAATGGTATTTAACCAGTTATAAGTAAGCCAATATTCACGATTGTAAGTAGTGGATATTGGCTTGCTTTAAAGTTGATTATATGATGAACGGAATTGGTTTAGATGAAGAAGCATATGATAAGGGTGCTAATATCAATGAAATAGGATAGGAGTAGGTATATGAATATCTTTAAAAACAGTAGTACAAGTAGTTCAACAAATAATTATAAGTTCAAAAGATGGATGTTTGTTATTCTAGGGATGATAATGTTTATGTGTCTAGGAACAGTATATTCATGGAGTGTGTTTAGAACTCCAATAGAAGAGCAGTATCAGATTGATGCTACCTTGAGTGGTTTACCATATTTAGTATTTTTATTAGCATATACAGCATCTATGGTGATAACTGGTAAATTGATTGACCGCATTAATCCTAAAATCATGATTTTAATAGGTGGTATTATGGTAGGTATAGGTTGGTTTTTATCAGGTATTGCAGTATCGTTTAGTATGATTATAATCTCATACGGTGCAATATCAGGCGCAGGTGTCGGCATTGCTTATGGACCTCCAATAAAAGTTATATCAAGTTGTTTTACAAAAAAACGTGGTGTAGCTATAGGATTATTGCTTGGAGGATTTGGTTTATCACCTTTGATAACAGCTCCAATAGCAAAGGCTTTAATTAATCAAATAGGCGTTAATAGTACTTTCAAAGTTATAGGGATTTTTTTCTTGATAGTGATACCTTTGATAGGACTGTATTTTGAAAAGCCTGTTCAAGTAACAGAAGGTAATGATGAAATGAAAAATGTTAACAATATTACCCATGAAAGTAGTGTTTTTGAATTAATTAAAAGTACTAAATTTCAAGGATTGTGGCTATGTTTTGTTATTGGTACTTCTATTGGTCTCATGATTATAGGTATTTCAAGTCAGATTGGCGAAGAGTTGTTCAAGATTAATTCTAATACAACAGCCTCTCTTTTATCCATTTTTGCAATTTTTAATGCAGTTGGGCGTCCGCTTTTTGGTTGGATTACAGATAGATTTAGTCCCTTTGTATCTGCTATGACTTCATTCATACTTATTTTTATTACAGCGGGTTTAATGTATGTGACAAAAGACTACACAATATTAATATATATAATAGCACTATCAGTGCTTTGGATGAATTTAGGTGCCTGGCTTTCAATTGCACCAACAACTATAGCCATGTATTTTGGTGAAGCAAACTATAGTCGTAATTATGGTGTGTTATTTACTGCATACGGCATAGGTGCAGTAATAGGAACACCTTTGGCTGGTTTTATTAGAACACAGTTTGGAAGCTATCAATATATCTTTTTACCTATAATGGTTATGGCGATTATTGGAATGATTATAGCTCTATTAACAATAAAACCTAAGAAAACTTCAAAATCATAATAGAAACTACTGTTCAGCAATTTTCTTAACTTTTTCAAATATACCCTTGACTATAACGTAACGTAATAGTATATAATTAATTTTAGTGATATTACTAATATAAATAAAAGGTGATTATAATGACCGTAAAAGAAGTAAGCAAAATTGCTGGTATAAGTGTAAGAACTCTTCACTATTATGACGAAATAGGTTTACTTAAACCAAAGACAATAAGTGATTCAGGTTATAGGATATACAGTGACGATGAACTAGAAACATTGTTCCAAATACTATTCTTTAAAGAACTTGATTTCAAACTAGATAAAATAAAAGAAATAATAAGTAACCCCGGTTTTAATAAAGAAGAAGCACTAAAACAGCATAAAAAACTGTTACTGGAAAAGAAAAAAAGACTTGATAATATTATAAGTTCTATAGACACATCTTTAAAGAAAGGATTTGACAAAAAAATGATGAATCTATTTAGTATGGAAAATTATGAAAAATATAAAGAAGAAGCTATTGAAAAATATGGAGATACAGCAGTTGATAGCTACAAAAAAACAAGCAAATATAGTAAAAAGAAATGGGAAGAAATAATGAACGAAGCTAATACAATCTATAGTAACCTAGCCGACAACATGGATAAAGATGTTAGCGATTCTTATGTACAACAATTAATTGGTCAGTGGAAAACCCATATTACAACATATTACTATGATTGTAATTTAGAAATATTTAGAGGGCTTGGACAATTATATGTAGCGGATGAACGCTTTACTAAAAATATTGATAAAACCAAAAAGGGTTTAGCTAGTTACATGAAAGAAGCAATGACATATTACTGTGACAATTACCAAGGTTAATGTAACAAAAAACAATTATCTCTCTTATAATAATATTAAGGTATATTAATATTATGTAGGAGAGATGCTTATGGATATGTTTGATTGTGGAATTTATTCTTTTGTAAATGCTATTACCATAGAAACGATTAGATACTGGGCAAAAAATTCATACCAGCACATTGATGTTTTATTAAATTCTGCAAAACCAAACCAAGGAATTTTATTTGAAAGTTTTAACAATGACTTAAAGAGGCTCTATAAATCATTTCAAAATATTTATGATGAGCTAGAGGATGTAAAAAGAGATACTAATGTTTATTTTATGATAAAAAGATTTCTTATAGCAAATGATCATTTTATCTTAATATTACAAAGGTTAAAATTCGAAGGTTTCAATGGTTTTCCTATATTATATCAAGTTACATATCATATATTATATGAACAGATGTATGTTAAGGAAATCTTTCTACCGCTGATGTCAACTGAAGATGTCCAGCCTGATAATGTAATTATCAACTCTAATTTTAGAAGGATGGCTCTTGGTACTAATCCAATACAATGTATATATGGACAAATATATTTTTGGAGTATTATAGGTGCTGAACATCCATCAATAATTATGAATATCAGTCCTAACGAAATGGAGCAATTGCCTAAAAAAACAATTAAGGAATTTGAAAAGATTGCTATTGAATTTAATAAAATAAATTATAAACTCTCTACCATCTATTCTAAATTAAATAATATGAACATTGGTATTATCTTAAAAGAATTTGATAATGTGAATAAAGAATTTCTTAGACTGTTAGATATGTTTAAAACTAATGTTCAACAGTTACCTGCTAATATTAAGAATAACTTACCGAAATTATTTTTTTCAATTCTTGAACATATCATCAGAGAACATGAATATGCAGAATTATTAACTAAGAAAATCATGGAAAGTCAATATGGAAAAAGTAACTAAAAGATATTATATTATAATGCGAGAAATAGATTCTATTTAATTTTATAGAGTCTATTTTTTACATTTATTTGAATAAGTACCAGAACAATTCTTTTAAATTAATATGAAATGGAGTATACTAAATATGAGAATTCATATATTACATATTTTTTAATTACTACCAACTTACAATTGACTATAGAAGGCAATCAGGAGGAAAAAACATGATTAAAATAATTTCGGATTCAACTTGTGATTTATCACCAGATATTATTAAGAAATATAATATAGGAATAGCTCCACTTACTATAAATATCAATGGCAAAGTATTTAGAGATAAAATAGATATATCAGCAGATAGATTCTATAGAATTATTGAAGAATTAGAAAATGAACCTACTACTTCAATGCCTAACCCAGCTGATTTCTTAAGAATCATTAATCAGGCAGTTGAAGAAGGAGACACTGAGATATTATGTATATGTATGTCTAGTGGGACTAGTGGTTCATACCAATCAGCAGAACTTGCAAAAACGTATTTTTATGAAGAAAATGAAAAATCAGAAGTTAAAATACAGGTGATTGATTCTAAGTGTATGAGCCATGGTAGCGGTTGGTTAATCATGAAAGCTGCTATTTATAGAGATAGAGGAGCAAATTTTGATAGATTAGTTAGTTGGATAGAAGCTCATAAAAAACAGGTAAAACATTTTTTGACAGTAGATGACTTGGATCATCTTATTAAAAGTGGAAGGCTTACCAATGCTAGTGCTTTCATAGGTAAAATTCTAAGAATTAAACCAATAATGACTATGAAAAAAGGAAAAGGTTCAATAATTGCTAAAGAACGTGGAAGAAAGAAAGTTCTATCTTTCTTAACTAATGAATTAAATAAAAGAATAGATGTAAGGTATAGTAATTTCATCATAATAGGTTATACATCTGATATTAAATATGCTGAGAATCTAAAGGAAAGAATAAAGAGAGATTCAGATTTTACAGGTGAGATTTTAATAATGCAAATGGGAGTGGCTGTAGGTACTCATGTTGGACTTGGAGCAGTTTCTTTATTCTTTATGGAAAAAAAGAAAGGTCAAGTTTTCGATAATCTATTAGTTAATAGAATGCATGAATTTGTCGATAAAACTAATGATTTTATTGGTAAGATTAAGAACTAATATAATTAATTGATATATATAATGGAAATGCTAAAGACATACTAGAAACATAAGGATACTAAAGATGAATAGAAAATTAAATTTACTGTTGAAAAATATTAAGATCTATAAAATGAAAAGTACATTTATAAAATTATTTATTAGTTATATAATAATAATTTTATTTATAGCTATAATAAATATTTTTACTTATAACTATTTGAAAACTACATTGGTAACAAAGGAAATGGATATAAATAAAAACTATCTTAATTACTATGGTAAAGTGATAGATGAAAAATTCATCAATGTCAGTAAAGAAATATTTTCTTTCTTACATAGTAGTGAGAACAAGTCCAGATTCAAGAAGATGGATAATATTTATGATAAAAATCATTTAATAAGTGAATTGAACAAATTAGCATATAATAATTCACTATTAGATATGTGCATGATCTATTGTAAAAACAGGGATAGTATCTTGTATAATGAAGGCAGTATTAATAAACAGTATATGTTTAAAGAGTATTATCGGTTTGAAGGTATGGAACAAGAGGTTATTCATGAAGTTATTGAGTCAAACTCTAGATTTAAGTATCTTCCTACACAAAAAGTGTTTATAAATAATAAAACTAAAAGTTTTAGAAATTTTTTAATGTTTTATACAAGCTTGAATTACTCAAATAATATAGAAAAATTTATAGCTTTGGTTGATGAAGAAGAAATCATATCCTCTATTAAAGATGGAGTTATAAGTGATTATGGCATCCTTTATATTGTTGATAAAGAGGGCAATATTATTTCAAGTACTGATAAAGATGCTGTAACTCACAAAATAGAAAGAAAATATATAGAAGAAATCAATAAAAATAATGGATTTAATTTTAATTATGATAATAAATTGATAGTATACTCTAAATCACAGTTTACAGATTGGTATTATATAACAGTCACACCTTATAATAGTATCTTGAAAAATATTGAACATATTAAAAAATTTATGTTATATAGTCTTTTATTCCTTGTTATTCTAGGAGTGATAATAGCATTTATAGCAAGTAGATTATATTATAAACCTATTGTTCAAATACTTGAAAGCTTTGATGATTTACAAAATAGTAAAGAATACAAAAATGAATTTGCTCAGATAATGAGTAATGTTAATCATCTTCAAATTGAAAGTGAACGAAATAAAGAGAATAGAATTATGTTACAAGCAATAAAAAATGGTAAAATAGAAGGAAAACTAAAGGATACATTCAAATATGATCAATTTATTGTTATGCAAATAATTTGTAATGACAGTGATGCGTTATACGACTACATAATACATATAAAAAAATATTTTATAAAAAATTGTGTCATGAAAGTGATTAATGAAAATGAACATACTTGTATTGCTATTTTAAATCAAAATAACATAAATAATGAACATATAACTGAATATCTATATGATATAAAATGCGAATATGATTTAAATGTGATGATAGGAATTGGAAATATTGTTACTACTATTTATGACATGAGCGATTCTTATGAACAAGCAGTCAATATTATTAAGTATGGAAATAGTAGTAATGAAACATGTATATATAGTTATAATGTAGATATTGCTACGAATAATAGTATATACATACCGCTGGATTTTAAGCAAAAATTAGTAGAGAACATATATTTAGGAAATAGAGATGCCATAGAAAATATTATTATTGATATTTTTAATAAAAATGCAGGTATCCCAAATAGTTATATGCATAATTTATTGGTGGAAATTATTAATGCTTATATGAGAATATCTAATAAATTCAATTATAAATGCGATATTGATAAGATTACTACAAATATTGATAAAATACATTCAGTAGAAGAAAGAAAAAAGTATTTTTGTGATTGTTTCAAGTCATTAATAAAAGATAACCAAATCCAAGAAGATAAAAGTATGTATGTGGGAGAATATGTTATTAATTATATAGAAAAAAATTACAGGAAAAGTGATCTCTCAATAGAATTAATTAGTGAATCAATAAATCTATCAACAGCATACATATCCACGTTATTTAAAAAGTATCAAGGTATTGCATTTTCTCAATATCTGGTAGAGTATAGAGTTGATAAATCAAAAGATCTTCTTACAAATACTAACAAAAAGATAAAAGATATATCAGAGCATGTAGGGTTTGGTACATATAATAATTTTGCCAGAACGTTTAAGAAAAAAGTTGGAATTTCTCCAAATGAATATAGGTTGAATAAAGTAGAAAGCAAACCCTTATCTGAAATATAGATAAGGGTTTGCTTTTGGTGTAAATGTATAAAAAGACATGGTAATATCTACTAATAATATACATAAAAACAAGTATTTAATAAAGTGCATTATAGTAATTTAAAATAATGCACTATATTTTTAAAGAAATGCACTGTTTTTAATAATGCTACTCTTTACCAAAAGTATAGTTCTTTGATAATGTTATATATGCCATTTACTTGTGCAAGAAGACATCTAGGCTTGGAATATAAAAACATGTGAAGGAGTTGTTAATATTGATTGCAAGTAATAAAAATAAATGTACTGCATTCAAAAAGATCAAGAAACAAAAATATTTATTGTTATTGCTACTACCAGGTTTACTATATTATATTATTTTTAGATATATACCTATGTATGGAGTTTTAATAGCATTTAAAAAATATGATTTTAGATTAGGGATATGGGGGAGCCCTTGGGTAGGATTAAAATATTTCGAACAGTTTGTTTTTGGTCCATATTTTTGGAGATTGGTTAAAAATACGTTTTTACTAAGTTTTTATGATTTGATCTTTGGATTTCCTATTCCAATTATATTTGCATTACTATTAAATGAAATTAAGAGTAAAAAATTCAAAAGTACTGTACAGACTATAAGTTATTTACCCCATTTTATCTCAGTGGTTATAGTAGTCGGATTATTAAAAACAATGCTTTCTCCTAATGGAGGAGCTATAAATAATATTATTGAATTTCTAGGTGGTCAACAGATAAACTTTTTTATGGAAAAAAACTGGTTTAGAACATTATATGTTTCTTCTGGTATATGGCAGGGATTTGGATGGGGATCTATCATTTATTTAGCAACTATGGCTGGTATAAATCCTCAACTTTATGAAGCAGCAAGAATGGATGGTGCAGGTAGATTTAAATGCATGTGGCATGTTACATTACCAGGGATTAAACCTACAATTGTTGTCTTACTGATTCTTAGATTAGGAAGGATTTTAAGTGTAGGATTTGAAAAAGTTATTTTGATGTACAATCCCAAAATTTATGAAACCGCTGATATTATTTCAACGTATGTTTATAGATATGGAATTCTAAAGGCTAATTATAGCTTTGGTACAGCGGTTGGGTTAATGAATTCATTAGTTGCATTGATGCTTATTGTTATTACAAATAAAATTAGTAAAAAAGTATCAGATACAAGTTTATGGTAAGGAGTGTAAATAAATGATAAAAGATAAAAGCGTTGGTTCAAGAACATTTGACATTGTGAATACAGTATTAATGGTTTTAGTATTAGTTATTACTCTATATCCATTACTTTATGTATTGGCAATTTCATTAAGTTCAACAGAGTATGTACAAGCTAATTTAATAACGATTATACCAAAAGGATTTAATTTACAAGCTTATCATCAGGTTTTCTTAGATAAATATTTTTGGATTGCATATAAAAATACAATTATTTATACATTGATAGGAACTACACTGAATGTTTTTTTAACAAGTTCCTTTGCTTTTTGCTTGTCCAGGAAAGAGTTGATTGCTAAAAACACAATTACTATATTAGTAATCATTACAATGTTTTTTAGTGGTGGATTAATACCTAATTTCTTATTAGTTAAAAATATAGGAATTTATAATAGTTTATGGGCTATAATATTACCTGGTGCCATTAACACTTATAACATGATAATAACTAGAACTTATATGCAGGGATTACCAGAAGAGATTTTTGAATCTGTAAGAATAGATGGAGGTAATGATTTACAGATATATAGTAGAATTGTATTACCATTATCAAAACCAGTTCTTGCAACAATAGGTTTATTTTATGCAGTGGCACACTGGAATGCATATTTCTACCCTATGATTTATTTGAAAGATAAAGTCAAATATCCTCTACAAGTAATATTAAAAGATATGATTGTTGAACAAGATTTTGCAGGTATGGAAGAAATGGAAGCATTGGGACAGATACCGCCAACAAGTGATATGCTAGTTGGAGCTTCAATAATAGTGGCGTTGATTCCAATACTATGTGTTTATCCATTTGTTCAAAAATATTTTGTAAAAGGTGTTATGATTGGTTCTTTAAAAGGTTAAGTTTATAACTGTTCTATATATATAGAACTTTATAATATAAAAAATTATTAAATTATAATTATAAAATTTTACAGGAGGCTTTAAATATGAAAATAGCTAAAAAGATGATTACAATGATTTTAACAATTGCGTTAGTAGGTTCGTTGATTACTGGTTGTGGTAATAAGAAAAATGATAATGAAAGTGAAGCTACTAATAAACAAACGGATAATGCAAGTGGTCAAGCAACAAATGATAAGAAAC
The DNA here is from genome assembly GCF_054408565.1 of Vallitalea sediminicola. Classification (NCBI taxonomy): domain Bacteria; kingdom Bacillati; phylum Bacillota; class Clostridia; order Lachnospirales; family Vallitaleaceae; genus Vallitalea; species Vallitalea sediminicola. Next base: position 12,129 of record NZ_BTPT01000044.1, on the reverse strand, counting down.
CTATTGATATTGAATTTATGTTACTTAATAATAAAAACAACGGCGGAGAAGATTTTATTATTAGAGATATCATGAAAGATGAATTCAATATTAATATTAAATTTAACTGTAATACTAAAGACGCTCATATGGAAAAACTTGATCTATTAATAGCTTCAAATGAGCTTCCAGATATAATATCTCCAATTAACAGCGATAAAGCAAAAGAAGTTGGTCCTAAAGGTGCATTAATTGCCTTTGACGAATATTTTGATAAAATGCCGAACGTAGTTAAAAAAATTAAAGAAGATCCAAATATCTATGCTTCATTAATAGCTAGTGATGGACATATTTATAATCTACCAAGATTTTCTGAAAAAATACAGTTCAAGAGTGTTCCTATGATTAGGAAAGATTTAGTACAAGAAGTGAACATGGAGATGCCTAAAAACTTTGATGAATTACATAATGTATTAAAAGCTATTAAAGAAAAACATCCAGACATGGTTGGTATGGTAAATAGAAATAAAATGCAATTCTTATGGGCTTATGGTGTTCATTATAATACAAATCAAAATACATTTTATGATGAAACTAAAGACAAATGGGTATATGGACCATTGAATGATGGATTCAAAGAATTAGTTGAAGACTTCAGTGGATTCTGGAATGATGGGTTAATGGATCAAGAATTTTTCACTGCTTCAAGACAACAATGGGAAGAAAAACTATTAGATGAAACTGGAGTATTTACTATAGATTATGCATCTAGAGCAAGAACAGAAACAGAAGCATTTAAAAAACTACACCCTGATAATAATGATTTCCAATTATCATTAATGATGCCTTTAACAACAGAATATTATAGTACACCAAGATTGAATATATCTGAAAGAGTTGGTATGTGGACTTCAATCGGAGTAGGGGCTAATACTAAAAAACTAGACAGAATTTTAGAAATGATTGATTATATGTATGCTGAAGATGCATCTACATTGCTTCAATGGGGTGAAGAAGGGGAAAATTATATAGTAGAAAATGATAAGAAAAAATATGCAGCTAATATAAAAGCTCCTTATAATCCAGAAGGAACTATTGATGCTGAAAATGATTTGGGGTTAAATCATAATCGCTTAATGAGAATAGAAAAAGATGATGCCTTTGAAGAATTTATTGATGGATATACAGATGTAAAAGAACAATACAAAGAACAAGTAGAATTATTTGAAAATAATAGTAGAATTAATTTAACTTTTACAGAAGAAGAACTAGAAGAAAAAGCAGAAATAGAAACTAACTTATTAACTTATGTAGAAGAAGGTGCATTGAAATTCATTACAGGTGAAACTCCAATGTCAGAATATGATAGTTTTATTAATTTCTTAGAAAAAAATGGTAGTGCACGATTAGAGGAATTATATGCAGCAGCTTATGAGAGATATAAAGAAAAAGTTAATAGTATAAAATAAGTTTTGATCTCTATAATATATGACTTGGATTAGCTACTATCATATGCTGATTCAAGTCATATTGGAGATTTTATTATAAGTCTAAGTTATATAAAAATGGAGGTAGTTGTTATGAATAAGTTCAAGAAATCTATTATCTATTTGGTATTCGTTGTTTTAACTATTGGAATAGTATCAGTTAGTAATTTAGAAATTTATGCAATACAGGAACAAAATGAAGTTGATCCAAATTGTCCTAATAATATAGCCTATAAGAAAGATACAATAGCAAGTGAAGCTTTATCCAATGGACCTTCATCAAATGCGGTAGATGGTATTATTGCTGATAATTCAAGGTGGTTGTCAACTAATAAAAGTCAAGAATATTGGATAGAAATAGACTTGGGCAAAGTATATGATATTGTTAAAGCCAATGTGTATACTGGAAAAGATGATACTTCATGGGCTGTCCATAACTTTGTTATTCAATACTGGAATAAAGATGAATGGGTGGATATAAACGAGACTAGAGCTGTGAATAATAAAGATGCTTTTAGAAGTTTTGAATTTGAAGTAACAACAGATAAAGTAAGATTTTTTTCAACAGATGGTAGTAGAGGGGTAAGAATTCGTGAATTACAAATTCTAAAAAACGAATCAGAAGAAGAGGATAGGAAAACTCTTTATACGAATAAAAAAGTATATGCTGACTATCATGGACCAAGATATACTAGAGAGCATGATGGGAATTTAGGTAATTGGAAATTTGTTGGAGATGCTAAAAAAAGTAACACTGATAAGCATTTTTTTGCATATAACGGAGATTTGATTGATGAGAATGGAAAAAATCAGATAGCTGCAACCGCTTACCCAATTGTAGGGATGCAGTCGCAACTAGATAAAGACTATATAGAATATCAAGTTTTATTAGCTAAAATGGCGCATATAGATGGCTTTTTTGTGGAGTGGGGATTCCCAGGTCATGGCTCAGATAAGCAATTAAAGATTATGCAAGAAATTGCAGAAAAATATGATTTTGAAGTAGGCGTTAATTGGTGTGATGCATGGCATATGAAAGATTGGATCAAAAGTGTTAGACCAGATATTAAGACAGATGAAGATAAAGTAGAAGCAGCAAAAGATAGCTTACAATATTTATTAGATGAAGTCTATAATACTCCTACAGGTGCATTATTTGAACAACATCCTGTTATTTATTTGTTTGGAGGTGGATTTAACGCAGATCAATTTAATGAATTAATCGAGTCTACTACAACACCAGAAGGTATTCTACAACCCTGGTATTTTAGAAGAACATCAATGTCAGGACTACTAGAAGGGGATAATGTAAAGTACAACTATAATTATAATGGTTCAGAGTGGAGTAATGTATTGAATGGACCTTTTGGATGGATTCCAAATAGAATAAGAGATGCTAACAATGCAGATTTCAATGATTTTGATTTTTATGCTACTACAGAAGATACTATAGAGTACTTGAAGACTTTGAAACAAGTATTTTTAGATAACTATCAAAAGATTGAATTGAGAAATAGTGTTGTGACACCTGCAATGGACAATAGAGCATGTGCAGGTTGGGGAACAAATTTAAAAATGATAGATAGAGCTAATGGTAAAGTTTATGAAGAAATGTGGAAGTACAATCTAGATAACAGAGATTATATCGACACTGTATATATTGCTTCATGGAACGATTATACAGAAGGCCATCAGATAGAACCAACACAAGAAGATGGATATAGAGAATTAATAACCACTGAGAAATATACTTCTCTATTAAAACAAATATCTTCAAATACTACAGGAATTTATTTGCCTGAAAGAGTATTCAAATTAAGAAAAAGAGTAAGTAAATTAGAACGAATTGGATTTGATATAGATTCTGTAAAAAATCAAATTGATGATGTTGCATTAAAAATCAGTCTCCAAGAATATAATGATGCTGAAACTATATTGCAGGATATGGAATATAATATAAATACACTAGAAGCACAAGTGAAAAATAAAAAAATTAGTTTACAAGTACCATCCACAGAAGTGAATATTATTACATCTTCTGCTAAGAATGTTGCGTTTAACAAAGAAATAACAACTAATGGTAATAATGAAAATCTTGAATTCATTGTAGATGGTGTTACGTCAGGTAATTGTGCGTGGGAGAGCACTGTTTCAACAGAACCAATATGGCTTGATATGAATTTAGGTAATACTTTTAATATAACAAATATGTTTATTGCTACAGGTATCAATGACAATAGCATATTAAAAACTTTCAAGGTACAATATTTAGAAAATGGTAATTGGATAGATATACCAAGTGCTGTAATAAAAAATAATACCATAGCTAATCTTAACATCAATTTTGAAACATCAATTACTACAAATCATGTTAGAGTTTTGGTAGAGGATGATATGTCTATTAAGATAAGAGAAATGAAATTGTTTTCCAATGAGATTCCAACTGTTAAGATCATTAGTCCTCAAAACAATGAAGAATACGAATGTGGTCAAGATGTAATTATAACTGTAGAAGCAGAGGATATAGATGGCGATATTGTAAAGATTGATTTATTGGATGAAGATGTTAATTTAGGTGAAATGGGAAAAGAGGCTAATACTTATACTTATAAAATTTTTAATATAGCTGGCAAACATCATCATTTTAGGGCAGTTGCTTATGATAATGATGGGGCAAAGACTGAGTCAGATATTGTAGCAATTTATTTACCTATAGAAAATATTGCATTAAATAAACCAGTAAAAGCCAATGCTGTTTTTGGTAATTATGGACCTGAAAGGGCTGTTGATGGAATTATTTCTTTAGATTCAAGGTGGCGAACACCAGGAAGTATTGATGAACATTGGTTAATCATTGATTTAGAGAAGGAATATGAAATCATAAAAGCCGAATTGCATATGGGTGATGAGACAGGTTGGGCTGTTAGGAATTTTGAACTTCAATATATGAATGAAGATGATTGTATAGTTGAACAAGGTTGTATGACTGAAGAAGATAAAGAAAAATTATGGAAAACCATTAATAGTACATCTTTTACAGAAAACAAAGAAAAGGATATGGAATTTGAATTTGAAATACCTATCAAAGCAAGAAAAATAAGATTTTACTCTAATGAAATAAAAGGTAGAGGAGTAAGAATCAAAGAAATTAAACTTTTTGCTTATAAAGAACAAATACAAGATAATGAAAAAATCATTCGATCACAATCAATTAATGATGTAAGCAACGATAAAATGGATAAAGACAGTGTAATAGTAGATGATAAAGCAATTAAAGAAGATTATGATATAAGTAATGGGGCTTTTATAACTTTTAGTGATGAAATTTGTAGTAAATTGATAGAAGATTATTATGAAGGCTATTTAAAATTTGAGTATCTTGATGATGATAAGAAAAGCATAAAAGTGTTTTCAGATACTGATAAAATAGGAGATTTTGGGAATTTTACATATGTATGTAGTATATCTAAAACAGGAACAGGTGAATGGAAACAAGCTAAAGTAAGATTATATAAAGATAATATCAAACTTAATCATAGTGCAGAAAATGACTCGGATCTTGTTTTTAAAGGAAATGGAAAAGTTAGAAATATCACATTTGAATTTGAACAATTCATGAAATGAAAAATGGCAAAATTAAAGGAGTTGGATGATTATGAATAAGGTATATGCAGACTATCATGGACCTAGATGTACTAGAGTCATTGATGGAGAATTAGGACATTGGAAATTTGCAGGATGCGCTAAGAAAAGTAAAGTAAAAGATAGGACAGTTAATTATAATGGAGATTTAATATTACAAAATGGATTAAATGATATAGCTGCTATGTGTTATCCCATGGTAGGTATGCAGTCTCAAAATGATCCTCATTATATTGAATATCAGATTCTACTTGCTAAAACAGCACATATTGATGGTTTTTTTGTTGAGTGGGGATTTAAAGAACATAGAAGCAATAAAGAGTTATTCAATATAATGGAAATTGCAGAAAAATATAGTTTTGAAGTAGGTATCAATTGGTGTGATGCATGGCATTTCTATGATTGGATAGAAGAGTTTTACCCAATAAATAGTAGACAAGATAAAGTTGATTTATTTAAAAAATCACTTCAATATTTACTTGAGAATGTGTTCAATCAAAAAACAGGTGTAACATTTAATGGACATCCATTGATATTTATGTTTGGTGGAGGTCCTACCGTTGACGAATTTAAAGATATATTAAGCGAAAATTATAGAATTCCGAATGGTTTAAGCAATCCTTGGTTTTTTACAAGAGCACCAATAAACGGTGATATTGATGAAAATTCTAATAAGATTAATTATGAATTGACACATACTGAATGGTTAGACATTATGCAAGGTGTTTTTGGATGGATGCCTACTAGAGTTAGAAAAGGTGAAAAAACAAAATATGATAAGTGGGATAGATATGCTACAGTAGAAGATACAGTAGATTATTTGGATACATTAATTACTAAGCAAAATGAGTTAGAAAACTCCTTTGAAATTAAAATAAGCAGTGTAGCACCAGGTATGGATAATAGAGCGTGTGCTTCATGGGATAAGCATGATTTATCACATATACATAGAGAACATGGTAAGACATATGAAGAAATGTGGAAGTATAATGTGGTACATAAAGATGAAATCGATATTGTATATATCGTATCGTGGAATGATTATACAGAAAAGCATCAAATAGAGCCAACAATCATCGATGGATATAGAGAATTGATAACTACTGAAAAATATGCTTCGCAATTTAAAGGTATTGATAATAATAATAAGGGTATTGGTTTACCTATACAACTTTTTCATCTTAGGAAACAAGTAGATTTTCTAAGTAAAGTAGGATTGGATATGAATGGTTTTGAGTATATATTGGATGAAATAGGAATGATGATTTCTCAAGAAGGATATTTGAATGCAAGACTTAAGATGGAAGGGTTAATACCACTTCTAGAGGATATGCAGAAACAATTAAAGTGCAATAATATCCAATTGAAATGTCCTAATGAAGACATTCAAACTACTACTGATGAAAAAGGTTTATATATAAGAATTGAAGATAACATAGCTGAACAATTACGCAATAATTATTATAGAGGGTATTTGGTTTTTAAATATTTTGATGATGATAAAAACACATTTAGAATATATGGTGATACTAATCGAAATAAAGAATATCAAGATTATTCAGTGATAGCTGAAGTGAAGAAAGATGGAAGTAATAGATGGAAAAAAGCTAAAGTTCAAATATATAAAGAAAATATTGTATTTAGTCATAGATTAAATAATGGATATGATATTTTATTTGATAATAATGTAATGGTAAAGAATATAGAATTTGATTTTTGTACTTATAAAAGTTAGCTAAAGGAGGACATCATGCTTTATCCTGTAGAAAGTTATTCAAGAGAAGTTAAAGATATATCAGGTATTTGGAATTTCAGATTAGATAAAGATAATATAGGAAGAAAAGAAAAATGGTATTTGAATGATTTGCAAGAAACTATTTTTATGCCAGTACCAGCTAGTTATAATGATATTACTCAAGATAGTGAAATCAAAGACCATATTGGAGATGTTTGGTATGAAAAAAAAGTTGTTATACCAAAGACTTGGCAAAATCAAAGAATAGTATTAAGAATTGGAAGCGCAACTCATTATGGTATTGTATGGGTTAATGGTAAAAAGGTGGCTGAACATAAGGGAGGCTATCTGCCATTTGAAGCAGAATTAAATGAAGGTATAGAATATGGTAGAGAAGCTAGAATTACTATTTGTGTCAATAATATATTGGATTGGACAACTCTTCCACCAGGAGAAGTCGTTGAAATGGAAGAGTCATTAAAATATCCTAAAGGATATAGGATGCAGAAGTATTTCCATGATTTTTATAATTATGCTGGTTTACATAGACCAATTAAGCTATATACAACACCTAGTAGGTTTATAGAAGAAGTAGAAGTAGATTCAGATGTCAAGGATGATAATGGAATAATAAACTATAAAATTACTAGTAATAATAATTCAGGACAGATTAAAGTTTCTATTTATGATGAATGCAATAAATTAATAGGTTCCAATATGGGGGAAAAGGGTAGGATTGTAATTACTAATCCTAATCTGTGGAAACCTGGACATGGATATCTTTATAAGATGGTCATACACATTATGGATAATGATGAAATAGAAGATGAATATTCCTTGAAGGTTGGAATTCGTACAGTCTGCATAAGTGATGGAAAATTTCTAATAAATAACGAACCTTTTTATTTTAAAGGATTTGGTAAGCATGAAGATATGGATATCAAAGGGAAAGGGATGGACCATTCCATAATTATTAAGGACTTCAATTTGATGAATTGGATAGGTGCTAATTCATTTAGAACATCTCATTATCCATATGCTGAGGAAGTATTACAATTAGCGGATGAATTAGGAATTGTAGTCATCGATGAATCACCAGCAGTAGGTATGACTTTTTTCAATGAAAGTCGAAAGGTTTTTGTGGATGAAAGAGTTAATGATGTTACTTTAGATCATCATTTAAACGTTATGGAAGAATTAATAGTAAGAGATAAAAATCATCCATCAGTTATTATGTGGAGTGTAGCCAATGAACCATCTTCATGGGAAGATGGTGCTGTAGAATATTTTACTAAAGTAGCGAAGAAAACAAGGCAATTAGATGGTACAAGACCCATAACCATGGTAAATTATGCATTCCCATATGGTGAAAAAACATGTAAAGTGGCAGGATTATTCGATATAATTTGTTTAAATAAATATTACTCATGGTATGAAGATTGTGGACAATTAGATTTAATTGAATATCAGTTGCAAAACGAATTAACTGCTTGGAATGAAAAATATAACTTGCCTATTATTATCACAGAATATGGGGCTGATACTATTGAAGGATTCCATTCAGACCCTCCAGAGATGTTTACAGAAGAGTATCAATGTGAGATGTTAAAATGTTTTCATAGAGTTTTTGATAAATTAGATTATGTTATTGGAGAACATATATGGAATTTTGCTGATTTTAGTACAAAACAGGGAACTACAAGAATAATGGGAAATAGGAAGGGTATATTTACAAGACAAAGACAGCCCAAAGCAGCAGCACATATGTTAAAAAAACGTTGGCATCGCTTTTAATTTTATCTAAAAACAATTATACTTATTATTAAGAATAAAATATTATTAAATACAATGTATTGAACTAATATTTTATAATTTTAGTAGTATAATTTAAATGGGGGAGATAAATATGGACATTATTTTGTATAATGGTAAAGTGATTACAATGGATAAGGACAAACCTTATGCTACAGGGGTATGCATAAAAGACAATAAAATATGCAAAGTGGGTACTGATGCACAGATATTAGAACATATAAAAGATAATTCCTTATTGATAGATTTACAAGGAAGGTCTCTTTTACCAGGATTTAATGACAGTCATATGCATTTAATCAATTTTGCTTATACTAATAGTATGATTAGATTAGCAGGACTTAATTCTGTTGAAGAAATCATTAATAGGTCAAAAGAAATTATTAGCAAAGATACTACAGGTACTAGTTGGATTAAAGGAAGAGGCTGGAATCAGAACAATTTTGATAAACCAAGAATGCTTGATAGATATGATTTGGATGAAATAAGTGTGGATAAACCTATTTGTTTTATAAGAGCCTGTGGACATGTTTTAGTCATTAATTCATATGCTCTTGAAATGTTGGATATAACCGGAGATACTGAACAAGTAGCTGGAGGACATTTTGATGTAGACGATAATAATGAACCTACAGGTATTTTCAGAGAAAATGCTATGAATATAGTATATGAAAATATGTCTTCACCAACTATTGATGAAATAAAAGAGATGATTATAGGTGCTTGTGAATTAGCACTAAGTGAAGGAATAACATCAATACAAACAGATGATTTAGATAATTTCTCAGATAAAGATTACGAAAAGATAATAAGAGCATATGAAGAACTGAGAGATGATGGAAAACTACCTGTCAGGATATATGAACAATGTTTATTGGGAGATATTGAAACTTTTCAAGAATTCTTGAATAAAGGATATAGAACAGGTGACGGTGATGATTTTTTCAAAATAGGTCCATTGAAAATACTTGCAGATGGTTCTCTTGGAGCTAGGACAGCTTATTTATCAAAACCTTACGAAGACGATAGTAGTACTTGTGGTATAGGTAAATTGACACAAGCTCAATTAGACCAGTTAGTTTTATGTGCTCATAGAAATAACATGCAGATAGCGATTCATTGTATTGGCGATAAGATAATGGATATGGCTTTTAAGAGTATAAAAAAAGCCATTAAGGAGTATCCAAGAAAAGACCATCGTCATGGTATTGTACATAGTCAGATTACTACAAAACAATTACTCAATGAATTTAAAGAAATCAATGCAGTTGCGTATATTCAACCTATTTTTTTAGATGGTGATATATCTATAGTAGAAAAAAGAATAGGCAAAGAAAGAGCAAAAGATAGCTATAATTTTAAAACATTGATTGACATGGGGGTACATACGCCATATGGTTCCGATTGTCCCGTAGAGCCTTTTAATGTATTGCATGGAATATATTGTGCTGTAACAAGAAAAACATTGGACGGTCATCTAATGGAAGGATGGTTGCCAGAGCAAAAGGTAACTATAAAGCAAGCTATCAGTGCTTTTACTAAAGAAGGAGCATATGCTTCTTTTGATGAAGACATAAAAGGAATTATTAAAGAAGGTATGTTAGCGGATTTAGTAGTTCTTGATAATGATATATTTGCAGTAGATGGTGATAATATAAAAGATATGAATGTTGATTTAACAATGGTTGACGGGGTTATTGTATATGATAGAATAAGATAAGACTGATTAGTTTTAACTATAATAGGCTGTCTTAATATATTTTTATGTAAGTTTGATAAATATATTAAGACAGCCATTATTTATATTATCTTTGTTATATTATTCTATAGAGAAGTTCTCGTATCACAATATTCGCAACTATACTCTTTTTTTTCTGCATCCACTAGAGTAAATGTAATATCTTCAGTCTTTTCAATTGTGGTTACACACCTAGGATTATTACATTTTAGGATACCAACAACTTTTTTAGGGATAGATAATTTAATCTTATCAACTATTTTTTCACCATCAATAATTGTAATTGTAAGACCTGGGTCAATTAGACCAAGAACATTAAGATCAAGATCAATTACATTATCTATTTTTATTAAATCTTTTTTTCCAAGTTTATTGGAGGGTGCATTTTTGATAAGAGCTGTAGTACAATCTGCTTCATCTAATTTTAGTTCTTTAAATATTTTATAGCCCAGTCCAGCTTTTATATGATCTATAACAATCCCTTTTCTGATTCCATTAATTTTTAACATTAATATCTCCTCCTAGAAGTTTTAATATTAGTGCCATTCTAACATACATACCATACTTAGCTTGGTTAAAATAAACTGCTCTTGGATCAGAATCTATTTCTGTGCTTATTTCATCTACTCTTGGTAATGGATGTAGAATAATCATATCTTTCTTAGCATTTATTAATTTATCATTATCTAATAGATAATAACCTTTTAGTCTGAGATATTCTTCTTCGTTAAAAAATCTTTCTTTTTGGATACGAGTCATATATAGTATATCAAGTTCAGGGATAGCTTCTTCTAGATTAGATGTTTGGTAAAATTCATGATTAGTCAATTCTTCAGTAATATAAGATGGAATTTCAAGTTCTGGTGGAGCTATAAAGACAAATTTAATATTTTCATATCGACTAAGGGCTTTAACTAATGAATGAACTGTTCTTCCAAATTTTAAGTCTCCGCATAAACCAATAACATTATTTGAAAAACTTTTTTTGTATGAACGGATTGTAAGCAAATCAGTCAATGTTTGAGTAGGATGTTGATGTCCTCCGTCACCTGCGTTAATTACAGGAATGTCAGAATATTTGGATGCAAGTTTTGGAGCACCTTCTTTTGGATGTCTCATTACAGCGATATCAGCATAGCAACCTACCACTCTAATTGTATCTGCAATACTTTCACCTTTGGAAACAGATGATGATGAAGCTTCGGAGAATCCAAATACCCCGCCTCCTAATCTTAACATAGCTGCTTCGAAACTGAATCTTGTTCGTGTAGATGGTTCATAGAATAGAGTAGCTAATAGTTTGCCTTTGCAAACGTCTAAGTATTTATTGGGAGCTTTAATAATATCATCTGCTAATGTAAATATTTCTTCTAATTCCTGAACAGTAAAATCATCAGGTTGTATTAAATGTTTTCCTTTTAACATGGTATTTCCTCCTTTTTAGCATCACGGTACTAGATTAAAGGTTATAATTTATAGGTATTTGATAGGAAGCGTCTATAATTAAAAATATTTATTTAGACATAAAAAAAACTTCCGTATTGGAAGGTTATGTTCATGCTAATATGATATTAGGTTAGTATGATACACCTAATAATCATGTTATACGTTACCTTCCTAGCCTCTCTTGGACTAAATTAAAGATATCTATCATTCAATAGATTAACACTTAGTTTTATATAAGTCAAGCAATATATATATAAATTTAAAATATTTTATGATTGATTTATGATAAT